>JAGHSS010000147.1 GCA_018065745.1 Candidatus Neoflavobacterium equi
TAAATTTGGAAGACATCACAACTCAAGAAATTGGCGATGATGAGGTATTGTTTGGATCGGGATTGGGATTGGATTCAATTGACGCATTGGAATTAATTGTCTTACTTGACAAAGATTATGGTATCAAATTGACAGATCCAAAAGAGGGGAAAGAAATTTTCACATCCATAGCTCATCTGGCAACTTACGTAACAAATAACAGAACAAAATAATATGAATTCACGCATAGCTATTACTGGTATGGGGATCATATCTGCATTGGGTGAAGGGCAATCTTCAAACTATGATGCACTTATTGGTCAACGCTCTGGTATCTCAAAATTGGAAAACCTAAGTACCGTCCTTGCCGACCGTATTTTGGTTGGAGAAATTAAAAAGACCAACGACCAATTAGCTATGTCTTTGAATATTGATTTGTCTCACGGCTATTCAAGAACGACACTTTTAGGGATGCATGCCGTTAAAGAGGCTTTACAACAAGCGAACTTGACGGGTAACGAAGCGAATTTGGGGTTTATTTCCTCAACGACCGTAGGTGGAATGGACACAACTGAAAAGTACGTTTTAACCTATGCAGAAAGTGAAGAAAATCAGCGATTCATCAGTGCTCATGATGCCGGAGTAAGTACGCGTGATATTGCTGCATTTTTTGGAATTCAAGGATTCAGCACTACCCTATCAACTGCGTGTTCCTCTGCAGCTAATGCTGTGATGTTGGGTGCACGAATGTTACAATCAGGTCAATTGGACCGTGTAGTTGTTGGGGGAAGTGATGCTTTGTCCAAATTTACAATCAACGGTTTTAACTCCTTGATGATTCTGTCTGATGCCCTTTGTGCCCCCTTTGATTCAAACAGAAAAGGGTTAAACTTGGGAGAGGCTGCAGCATATATCGTTATGGAATCAGAGCGTGTTTTAAAAGACCAACCCAAAAAGGTATTGGCTTATCTTTCAGGCTATGGAAATGCAAACGATGCCTTCCATCAAACGGCATCATCTGCAGATGGTACTGGAGCTTATTTAGCGATGAACAAGGCCTTAAATAGCGCAAGTTTGTCTGCTCAAGATATTGATTACATCAATGCTCATGGAACTGCGACACCAAATAACGACGCAGCTGAAGGAACAGCCATGAGACGCATTTTTGATTTGAACATGCCAAAGTATAGTTCAACAAAAGCATATACAGGACATACCCTCGCAGCAGCAGCAGCAGTTGAGGCTGTTTTTTCAATACTGGCCCTGCAGCATCAAGTAGTGTTTCCAAATTTAAATTTTGAGGTTTTATTGGATGAGCTAGCTGTTCCTCCGGTGTTGGAAGTTGAAAAGTGTACGGTTGATCACGTTCTTTCAAATTCCTTTGGTTTTGGAGGCAATTGTTCCACCTTAGTTTTTAGTAGAAATGAGTAAAATATACATCAACACAATGCATTCACTGGGCGTTCAAGATCTTAGTGATACTGCTCAAAGTCTTGGTCCTGGAATTCACTTCTCTAAAGAGGTTGCGTTCAAGGACGTCATTAAATCTGGAAGCCTGAGGAGAATGTCTAAAGGAGTAAAAATGGGTATGTATGCCGGTTTAAAAGCTTTGGAATCTTCCAACTTGGATGAGGTTGACGCCATTGTAACTGGAACTGGTATGGGGTGTCTCCTTGATTCTGATCAATTTTTAACTCAGATAACAAGTGGTAGTGAATCCTTTGTAACTCCAACCTCATTCATTCAGTCCACACACAATACCGTAGCTTCACAATTGGCATTATACACGCAAAATCACGGAACAAATTTGACCTATGTCAATGGATCAAATTCTTTTGAAATGGCTTTGCTTGATGCTTTATGTATGCTTAAATCTGGTGAGGAATCCAGCGTTTTGGTGGGTGGTGTGGATGAAATTTCTCCTATGAGAATGAAAGATTTGGAACGTATTGGACTCGTCAGTACAGCGACAGGTTCTTCAGGAACTCCTTATGGAGAGGGGGCGCACTTTTTGGTGTTGTCTCAAGAAGAACATGCTGAAAATTTAGCTGAATTAGTTTCAGTAACCCTGTTTTCACAAGCGACAAATTTGAATTTAGAAATTGATTCGTTCTTGAAACGTGAAGGAATGTCTCTAGAGGAGGTTTCTGCTGTTGTGATTGGGATAAATGCTGATGCTGTTGATGCGGTACACTATGCTTCTTTTATTCAATATACTTCAAAACTGCCACAAATGCATTACAAACACCTTTCAGGTCAATACGATTGCAGTAGTGGATATGGGTTACAATGTGCATTAGATGCATTTAAAAGCCAAGAAATTCCCGCTGTTTTGTCTTTTAATCAATTGAAGTCAGTTAATTTATCAAGTATTTTACTTTACAACCAATATATGGGAGGGTATCACAGCCTCGTTTTAATTAAAACATGTTAAGACACAAATACATAAAATACGTGTACATCTTTCTTCTTGTGGTCGTTTTATGGAACTACCACAAGGAGATTTACAGTCTTATAGGGTATTTTATTGGATTGAGTCTTGTGTATGTTGGTATTTTAGCCTGGGGATCTTTTGATGTTAGGTTGTCCTATTTTACCCCCATCAACTCGAGTGCAAAGATCAGTGAAAATAAAATTGCGATAACCTTTGATGATGGTCCGAGTGCTGTCACGGCAGAATTTTTAAATCTCTTGCGCAAATATCAGGTTAAAGCCACCTTTTTCTGCATTGGAACACAGGTTGTAAAACATCCTAATATCTTAAAACAGATTCATGATGAAGGGCATATTATTGGAAACCACTCCATGAATCATCCCAATAATATGGGGTTTTTAAACAGAGAGCTGGTTCACGATGAACTTCGTTTTGGGCAACGCGCAATTGAAGAAGTATTAAATAAAAAAACAAAACTTTACCGCCCCCCATTTGGCGTTACAAATCCAACTATTGGCGCGGTATTAAACCAATTGGAATACGTTGTTATCGGTTGGAATATCAGGTCTTTAGACACTGTTATTAAGGATCCAAAACGCATTGCCAAACGCATGTATAAAAAGTTGAAACCGGGAGGAATTATTCTAATGCACGACACCTCTGAACATTCGTTACACGCATTGGAATATTTTTTGCAGTATTTGGAAAAGACAGATTATACTATTGTTCCACTGCAGGAACTAATAAATTTAAAAATATATGAAACTTAAGTTAACCCATATTGTGGTGCTATTATTCGTCATTAGCGGATTTGCACAACAAAAGAATTTAACCCCAGCGGAAATAAGTTCTTTTAAAAGTGAAGTTCAAGCAACATCTAAAAAGATTATAACTTTAAAGTCGACCTTTGTTCAAACCAAACACCTCAGTTTTTTGACCAAGGACATAACTTCTGTGGGAACCTTGTATCTAAAGGCAAACAACCAGCTAAAATGGGCTTACACAAAACCTTATGAATACAGTGTTATCTTTAAAAATAACACCATGTATGTCAATGATCAAGGCAAGAAAAATGCGGTTGATATGAGTAAGTCAAAACACTTTGAAAAAATTAATAAATTGATTGTTGGCTCTATCAACGGTGATTTGTTTGACAACAAGGAGTTTGCAACGACGTACCAATCCGACAAAAATCACATCATCGCTAAATTAGTTCCAAAATCTAAAGAGCTATTAAAATATATTAAAGAGATTCACTTATATTTCCCCGTTAATACAGGATATGTGAGTTCTGTAAGAATGATAGAACCTACATCAGATTACACACAGATTGAGTTTAAAGAAAGAAAAGTGAATGAAATTATTGAAGAGAGCGTATTTAAAAACTAGTCTACTTGTACTTGTATTAAGCAGTTGTAGTTCTTATAAACCATCAAATATAACCACTGAGGGGTTGGTGGATCAGCGCATTAAAAATGGACATTTTGACCTCGTGGATAGCAGTTATTTATACCGCGTACGCATACAGATTTACAATGAAAATTTGAATGGAATTTTTGTGGTTAAAAAAATTAATGAAGACGCGCATCGCGTGGTTTTGACCTCAGATTTTGGCAATACATTGTATGATTGCACCGTCAGTGCAAAGAAATTTAAAGTTCACAGCGCCGTTCCCCAACTAAACAAGTGGATGGTGAAAAGAATTTTACAGCGAGATTTTAGACTTTTAGTACATTCTGATGTCCAAGCGTATCAGAAACTAACGACGGATGCTCATGATATTTATGTCAATAAATCAAAGAGAAGAAAAAACTATTACAGCTATAAGGCAGGAACAAATGAGCTAGAACAAATAGCTTCTGCGAATAATCGCAAAGTAAAATTGGCTATAGATTATTACAAAGCCTCCAATCCAATACAGGATTCTATTGTAATACAACATTATGCCATACCGTTAAAAATGGTTTTAGCGCCCTTACAACAAGATTAATATGAGTTATTTAAATGATTTTTACAAGGTTATATCTTCAGAGAAAACGGGAAATTCTTTTATTTCAGCTGTTTTTTTAGATAAACAGCACCCTATTTTTGGTGGTCATTTTCCAGATAATCCCATTACACCAGGGGTATGTATGATGCAAATTGTCAAAGAACTTGCAGAATCACACCTTGGGAGTGAACTTCATTTAAACAAGGTTAATTCAGTGAAATTTGCGGCTATTGTCAATCCTTTTTTAACTCCAAATCTTCGATTTGAATTGGATATACAACCAATGGAAGCAGGTGTTAAAATTAAAACGTTGGTTTATATGGATGATACCATTGCCTTAAAAGCAGTGGAAGAATTTTCTATTTCTCCAGTTTCATACTCAAAATAATTCAATAGATGCATCCTGATATTTGTGTAATTATCCCTACATACAACAATCCAAAAACATTAGAACGCATTATTTTGGGCGTCTTGGAATACACCAAAAACATCATTGTTGTTGATGATGGTTCCGGCCAGGTTACCAAGACCATATTATCCAAATTTGATACGCTTGAGATTCTAACTTTTGAAGCCAATCAAGGAAAGGGTAAAGCATTACAAGCAGGATTTAGAAAGGCACAATCAATGGGGTATGCTCATGCAATTACCATAGATTCTGACGGACAACACTTTCCACAAGACCTTCCTGTGTTTTTTGATGAAATCCAGAAATCAACAGCGCCTGTATTGCTTATAGGTTCTAGAAATATGGACCAAAAACACATTCCTAAAAAGAGTAGTTTTGGAAATAAATTTTCTAATTTCTGGTTCAAATTTGAAACGGGAATATCGTTATCAGATACACAATCAGGTTATAGAAGTTACCCATTAGCTTCCTTACCCAACCATTTTTACACGTCGAAATTCGAATTTGAAATAGAAATTATTGTCAGAATGGCTTGGCGCGGTGTCGTGGTTAAAAACATCCCCATCAACGTGCTTTATGATATGGACGAACGGGTATCACATTTCAGACCTTTCAGGGATTTTACCAGGATAAGCATTGTGAATACCGTTTTGGTACTTATTTTATTTTTATACATAAAGCCAAGGGATTTATATCGGACGTTTCAAAAAAAAAGCTTTTCTAAATTTGTAAAAGAAGACCTCTTATCCCTGTCTGACACTCCAGAAAAGAAAGCCTGGTCCATGGCGTTGGGAACATTTATTGGGATCGCTCCCTTTTGGGGTTTTCAAAGTTTCTTAGCCATTACTTTAGCAATGACCTTTCGCTTAAATAAAGCGTTGTCCTTTACCTGCTCCAACATCAGCATCCCCCCAATGATACCAATCCTTATCCTTGGTAGTTTACAGCTTGGCGGTTATCTGCTTTCTGTGGATGTTTCCCTTCCAGAAATTAAATCAATTACACTGGAAGTAATCAAGACACATCTGCTGACTTATGTGGTAGGAAGTTTTAGTTTGGCTATTATTTCAGCTACCGTCGTTGGATTAACAGCGCTGTTATTTTTCAAAACGTCCTTAAAAAATACAAATCATTAAATGTCAAATCTATTTTACTATATATTTCAAAAAATACAGCATAACAAAGTCCTTTCACTAGTCATTGGACTTCTTTTTATTGGGGTTTGTGCATACCAATCCTCCCAGCTGCAATTTGATGAAGACATTACGAGAATCATCCCTAAAAACCAGAAAAATGACGTCACAACCAAGGCGCTAAAACAATTGAATTTCTCTGATAAAATAACGGTGATTTTTGAAAAGAATGACGGTGGTAATTTGGATGATATGACGGAACTAGCGGATCAATTTGTTTCTGCTGTAACGTCAGATTCTTTGGAAATAGAAAGTGTACAAGGAATCATTGACGATGCTGCAATTGCGCAGACCATGGATTTTGTATATGACAACCTTCCTTTATTTTTATCCACAGCTGATTATCAGCAATTAGAAGAACGACTTTCATCAGACAGTATCAAGGCGCAAACAGAGGCTAATTTTAAAAGTATTCTTTCTCCAAGCGGATTGGTTACCTCAACATTCATTCAGAAAGACCCTTTGGGAATTTCTTTTACTGCGCTTAAAAAATTACAAAAAAACACCTCAGGTGCTGATTTCTTTATCCACAATGGATTCATTACATCGGCTGATTCCACACAGGTATTGTTGTTTATTAATCCTAAATACGGAGGCACTGACACGGCTCATAACAGCGATTTAGTAGCCCGTCTTTCAGACATACAACAGCAACTAAATACTCAATACAACACTGCAAAATTGAGCTATTTTGGAGCTCCTTTCATTGCAGTTGCCAATGCTGATCAGATCAAAACAGACATTACCTCAACAATAATTGCCTCTATGGGAATATTGATGTTGTTGCTGGTTGTGTTTTACAAAAAAATATACGTTCCCCTATTGGTGTTCATTCCATCAGTATTTGGTGGTTTGTTTGCCTTGGCTTTTCTATCCTTAATCAAGACCAGTATCTCCGCCATATCTTTGAGTATTGGTGCGGTATTGATTGGGATAACCATTGATTATTCACTGCATATTTTGACGCATTACAAAAGCAGTTCTAATCCAAAAATCTTATTTAAGGAAATAACAAAACCCTTGTTGATGAGCGCATCAACAACGGCTATAGCATTTTTATGCCTACTTTTTGTTCATGCAGAAGCATTAATTGACTTGGGAATATTCGCCTCTGTTTGTATTATGAGTTCTGCGATTGCTACCTTGATTATTATACCGCAGCTATACCAACCAAAAGGGGTTTTGGAAACCAATAACCTGATGGATAAGATTGCCGGTTTTGCTTTTGAAAAGAACAAAATCCTGTGGACCCTTTGCATCCTGTTACTTATAGTTAGTTGTTTCACCTTCCAAAAGGTCAAATTCAACAACAATCTTTCAGATTTAAATTACGTCCCTCAAGTCTTTAAAGAGGCTGAAGAAAAGTTGAACAAATCCACGCATGCCACTGCAAAATCGCTATACGTAGTTGCACATGGCAACACCTTGGATGAGGCTTTAAAACATCAAAAAGAACTAATTCGTTTTTTAGAAGATTCAAAAACACATGGTGAAATTCTTCAGTTTACTGCTTTATCTGAATTTGTATTAAACAAAACCCAACAAGTTGAAAAGTTCCAAGAGTGGAACTCATTTTGGTCCAAACACAATACAGTAAAATCCAACCTCCAAAACGCGGGAGCAGTCTATGGATTTACACCCCAAACACATCAGCCGTTTTATGATTTGTTAGATTTTGATTTTCAACCCCTCAGCATGGAAGATTACAGTAGTGTACAGGCACTCTCCTTGCGAGATTTCATAGCGTCAACTCCCAATTTTTACACGGTTTCCACCTTGGTAAAACTGGATGAAAGTAAAAGGATGGAATTTATGACGTCCATTAAGGGGCTTGACAACGTCTTGGTAATTGATAGAAAGGGGTTAAATGAAACGTATTTAGGGAAACTTAAAGATGATTTCAACAATTTGATCAACTATTCTTTTATTGCTGTTTTATTGATTCTTTGGGTCTTTTTTAGACGATTGGAATTGGTACTACTCAGTGCCATTCCCATTGCCCTAACCGGCTTGGTGACTGCGGGATTGATGGGGATATTTGGCTTGGAACTCAATATATTTTCAGCCATTGTCTGTACGCTAATTTTTGGTCACGGCGTTGATTTTTCCATATTTATGACGGCAGCCTTACAAAAGCAATATTCTGACGGTGTTGATGAGGTTAAAACATACAGAACATCCATTATTTTAGCTGTCTTGACTACCATACTAGCCATAGGCGCCTTGGTTTTTGCAAAGCACCCGGCCCTGAGATCTATTTCAACCGTATCATTAGTTGGGGTATTTGCAGCAGTTTTGATCACATTTGTTTTCTATCCCCTATTGTTCCGTGTTTGCATTGTTAAACGCTCTGAAAAAGGCAAATCACCATTGCATTTAGGGTTAACCTTAGAAAGTATTGTTTTCTTTATTATTTATGGTGTTTTAACCTTGTTATGTTCCATAGTGGGCAGGTTTATCCTTTATGTACTTCCCTTTTCAAAAAAGAAAAAACAAGATTTATTTAGTGTTGCCATGCAGCGTTACATGAAAATCTCCCTTTGGATACATCCGCGAATTAAACATCAAATAGAAAATACGACAGGGGAAAATTTCAATAAGCCAGCCGTTATTATAGCAAACCACAATTCATTTTTAGATATTCTAATGATCGGGATTTTAAATCCAAGAATCATATTTTTGGTAAATGACTGGGTTTGGAATTCGCCTTTATTTGGAAGAGTTATACAAGCAGCAGGTTTCTATCCCGTTTCACAAGGATTAGATTCCGGTTTGACCGCATTGAGAGAAAAGGTTGCAATGGGGTATTCTTTGATGGTGTTTCCTGAAGGTACCCGATCAAAGACAGATCTCATCAACAGGTTTCACAAAGGGGCATTTTTCTTGGCGCAAGAATTGGAACTGGATATTGTTCCCGTTTATTTACACGGCAATGCTCATGTATTACCCAAAGGGGACTATCAAATATATGGTGGTGTTTTAACAACTCTTGTTGGACAGCGAATGCCCTATCAAAAGGAGGCAAATTATGCACAAGTTGCTAAATTGTGGAGCACCTCTTTTAAAGTAGATTTTGCAAAGTACAGAACTACACTTGAAGGGCCTGATTATTTCAACAAACGCCTGATTCACGAATTCAGATATAAGGAAGCGGAGGTTTATGATGCCGTTGTTCAACAGCTTCAAAAGCACGCTGGGGACTACCATATAATCAACCAGGAGTTGAACAACTCAATATATATAGTACACATAAATTCCTCTTATGGTGTTTTGGATTTATTGTTGTCGTGGCAAAACAGAAAGCGCAAAATCACTTCCATTCACACACGTGAGATTTCGCTTCAGACAGCCATGGCTTTGCCTCAAATTCAAACGCATTTGATCAATTTTAAAGGAGGCTTTGATGATTTGACGCGTATGGAAAATACGGTTATGATTATCAATGATGATGCGGTAGATCACCATGCGGTAGTGCATTTGGCTGCCTTGGTAGATTGTGTGTATTACATAGGTGATTTCACAGGAGTATCTAAAGATAATAAGGCTGTTTTAAGCAGCACAGAATTGAGTACAACACTTTTTAAACTGGTCTTGAAAAATGGAATCTAAAATTTATGACGTGGTCATCATTGGGAGTGGATTGGGCGGATTGATATCTGGCTTACTCCTCGCTATGGAGGGGAAAAGCGTCTGTATATTAGAGAAAAACAATCAATATGGAGGGAATTTACAAACCTTTGTACGCGACAAAAACATTTTTGACACCGGTGTGCACTATATTGGAGGTTTGGAAGAGGGGCAAAATTTAAACAAGATTTTCTCTTATTTGGGGATTAGATCAGACTTGAAATTAGAAAAGATGGATCCCAATGGTTTTGATCAGATCTACATAGATGCAGACCAGACCTTTTATCCATTAGCCCAAGGCTATGACAATTTTGTCGCTCAACTTTTGCCGTTTTTTCCTGATCAAGAAGAAGCTTTGAAAACATACATCACGGACATTCAAAATGTTTGTGAACGCATTCCTGCCTATACTTTAAATAAGCCATCACCACATGACGAGGCGTTAATTCAAATCAATGCCAAGTCTTATTTTGAAAATTTGACATCAAATCTCAGTTTAAGAGCCGTCTTGGCAGGGCAAAATTTTCTCTATGCTGGAACAGAAGAAACCCCTTTCTATGTACATGCGCTTTGTGTAAATTCATACATTCAAAGTGCTTACAGATGTTTGGGAGGAGGAAGTCAAATTTCCAAATTGCTCATCAAGCAGTTAAGAGCCCATGGCGTTGATTTATTCAAGCACAAGGAAGTCGTTGCACTACCTATGGAAGCTGGTAAAATTGAAGCTGCTGTGACCAAATGCGGCGCTGTTTACAAGGGGAATACATTCATCAGCAATATAGATCCCAAAATAACCTTGCAGCACATTGGATCTGATAACTTCAGAAAGACGTACTATAACAGAATCCAGAACATCCCATTGACCACTTCCTCATTTAGCGTGTTTATCACGTTAAAAGAAGGTTGCATACCTTATAAAAACCACAATATATATCACTTTTCTGACCACTGTCAGTTATTCAATACGTCGTCATCTTCCAATCAATTTCAATTGATTAGCATGAGCAGTAAAGATAAAATGGCCGCCTTTGCAGATGGTATTTCTGTACTGACGTATATGTCTTTTGACGAGGTTAAAATCTGGGAAAACTCTTTCAATACAGTACACACCCCACAGGATAGACCTGAAGGATATGAGGTATTTAAAAAACAGAAAACAGAAGAAATTTTATTAACTTTAGAAAAGCATATACCCAACATAAGATCAGCTATAAAAGGAATATATTCAGCTTCTCCATTGTCTTACCGGGATTATATTGGCAATGTTGCCGGCAGTTTATACGGACCATGTTTGAGTTCCTCTGCCCCACTGCAACACTATATTGGCCCAACTTCAAAGATCTCCAATCTTTATTTTACAGGTCAACATGTCAATATGCACGGTATTTTGGGGGTTTCCATAGGGGCTTTGTTGACGTGTAGTGTCCTATTAAATCATACCGACTTATTTGATCGCATAAGAAATCACTAAAATGTACAAGTTAATTCCCGTTTTATTTTTGTTTTTCAGCATGCTTGCTTCAGGGCAACAGATCAAAGCTGCAGATAAAATTAAGCCAGGAGACACACTTGTACAAGGAATAACCTACAGCGCATACAAAAACTTAGATGGGAGAATATTGACATGGAACACCTTTGGCAATTACGAACTCTATGTGTTTGGCAACCCAAGGGAACTGGGATATTACACGGGATCATTGACAGAAAATCTCTATCACTTCCAGGAGGCTTCATTTTTTAACGCCATGAAAGAGCGCATTCCCTCCCGTTTCAACCAAAAGTTAATGTTGCGCTTTTTAAAGTGGTACAACAGAAAATTACCCTCTTTTTTTTCACAGGAGTTGACACAGGAGTTGACAGCATTAAGTCGTTTTTCCAACCCGGTTTACAACAAATTAGTACCTCCATTAAAGCGTGCCATGTATCTGCATGCGGCTCATGATATTGGCCATGCCATTCAAGACAAAATACAAGTGGGCTGTTCATCAGTTGCACTGTGGGGAAAGCAAACACCGGATCAAAAATTGCTTATTGGAAGAACCTTTGACTTTTATATCTCTGATGCATTTGCCCAAAACAAACTTGTACAATTTGTAAAACCAGACCGTGGATATGCTTTTGCATCTGTATCATGGCCTGGATTTATAGGTGTTGTATCCGGTATGAATACAGCAGGTATCACGGTAACTTTGAATGCCGGCAATTCAGACATTCCCTGGAGCGCCAAAAAACCAGTGTCTATAGTAGCTAGAGAAATACTTCAATATGCCTCTACCCTATCAGAAGCCATTGCAATTGCCAAGAACCAACAGGTTTTTGTTGGGGAAAGTTTCCTGGTTGGAAGTGGAAAAGAAAGACGCGCCATTGTGATTGAAATGACGCCAGACAAGCAGGATGTATTTGAAATGACCGATGCGGAATATGTAATCTGTACCAATCATTTTTTGGGTGATTCACTTAAATCAACGCACAAAAATAGCGCGCACATTTCAAACAGCCACTCAACGTATCGATATCAAAAAATTGAAGAAGAAATAGCGCATCATACCTTGGATGTTTCTGGTTTAATAGGTCTTTTAAGAGATCAAAGTGGTGTTGGGAATACAGATTTAGGTTTGGGTAATGAAAAGGCTTTAAATCAATTAATGGCCCACCACAGTGTTGTTTTTGAGCCAGAAGATTTAAAGATGTGGGTTTCCTCTAGTCCGTATCAAATGGGTGCTTTTCAATGCTATGATCTAAATCAAATTTTTAACGGTGTTGCAGATCGTGTTGCTGTGAATACCTCATCAGATATTGTTCCTTCCTCTTCTTTTGTCAACAGTCAAGCGTATGGTGATTACCTGCAATACACCACCATATCAAAGGAGTTAACGACAACAGATCACAAATTTACTGATGCGGCATTGCGAAATTACCAATTGACAAACCCAGAGCTGTGGAAGGTTTATTTTATAACTGCCCAATATTATTACAAAAACAGCCAATACCAAGCGGCTTTGCAAGCTGTTGAGGTTGCCCTTCTAAAAGAGCTGCCTTCCAAACGCGCAGCAGATAAAATTCAAAACTTAAGGAAACAAATTATAAGAAAATTGAAATAACAGCCGCAACAATTGTATTTTTGTCGGTTTAAAGGAATTTTCAATGTTTGCAGCCATAAATTTTGCCTCAGCAGAGGATATAAGAGAATATCAAGAAGAGCGTTTGAGAGCACAGATTCAATATCTGTCCATGCATTCGCCTTTTTATCAAACTCTTTTTGCAAAGCATGATATTCTACCAGCGTCCATTCAGACTTTGGCTGATTTAAAATCCATTCCCACCACGTCAAAAAACGATTTACAACAGTATAATGACGACTTTTTTTGCGTTCCCAAATCAGAAATTATCGATTACTCTACAACCTCAGGCACCTTGGGATCTCCAGTTACCTTTGGATTGACTGAACTTGATTTGGAACGATTGGCTGCCAATGAAGTACGCACCTTTGAAATGGCAGGTGTTGTCAAGGGCGATTTAGTTCAATTGATGACCACAATGGATCGCAGGTTCATGGCAGGAATGGCTTACTTCCTTGGGCTGAGAAAGCTGGGAGCTGGGATCATTAGAGTTGGCGCCGGAGTTCCCCAATTGCAGTGGGATTCCATTCAAAAGTTTAAACCTAAATTTTTGATTGCAGTTCCTTCCTTTCTTTTAAAAATGATTGAGTTTGCTGAAAATAACGGCATCGACTATAAAAATTCTTCTGTAAAGACCATTATTTGCATTGGTGAATCCTTGAGAAAACCAGATTTGAGCAACAGTTTATTGACTCAGCGCATTCTGGATAAATGGGAGGTGAATTTACATTCAACCTATGCGTCCACTGAAATGAGCACTGCATTTTCAGAATGTCAAGCCTTTGCTGGAGGTCACCAGCAATCAGATTTAATCATCACAGAGTTATTAGATGACGCAGGTAATGAAGTCCCTACAGGTGCTGTTGGAGAATTGGTTGTTACCACCTTGGGTATTGAAGGTTTACCGCTGTTGCGCTTTAGAACAGGAGACATGATGAGACGTTTTGATGCACCGTGCACCTGTGGAAGGAATTCCTTGAGATTAGGACCTGTTGAAGGACGCAAACAGCATCTAATCAAGTACAAAGGCACAACTGTTTACCCGCCAGCAATGCATGATCTTCTAGCCTCTTTTGACAAGATACAATTGCATCTCATAGAGCTGACAAGCTCTTCCATAGGGACAGATGAAATTACCATCAAAATTGCAGTTAATCAGTCCAGTGAACAATTTTTACAAGACTTAAAGGATCAATTTAGAGCCAAGTTGCGGGTAACCCCAAAAATCGTTGTGTTGCCACTGGAAGTGCTTGCACCCATAATTCACAATCCACTTTCCAGAAAACCCATAAATTTTGTTGATTTAAGGGTTGAAAAT
>JAGHSS010000051.1 GCA_018065745.1 Candidatus Neoflavobacterium equi
GCATTATATAAAAAATTTCTATTTTTGCACATGCAACACAACGTACTTATTTTAGATTTCGGTTCGCAATGCCCACAACTTATTGCGCGTAGGGTTCGTGAATTAAATATATTCTGCGAAATTTTCCCTTACAATCAAATCCCTTCAGATTTGTCAATTTACAATGCAGTGATCTTGTCAGGAAGTCCTTTTTCTGTGAGAGCTGAAGACGCACCACATCCAGATTTATCTCAAATTAGAGGAAAATTACCGCTTTTAGCCGTTTGTTATGGTGCGCAATACTTAGCACATTTTAGCGGTGGTGAAGTTGCTCCATCTAATATTCGCGAATATGGTAGAGCCAACCTGTCATTCATCAAAGAAGAAGAAGCTTTCTTTAAAGGTGTTGAATTGAACAGCCAAGTGTGGATGAGTCACAGTGACACAATTAAAGAATTGCCTACTGCTGGTGTTAGATTAGCAAGCACTAAGGATGTAGCTAATGCTGCATACCGCATTGAAGGTGAAACAACTTATGCAATTCAGTTCCACCCGGAAGTTTACCACTCTACAGACGGTAAATTGATGTTGGAGAATTTCTTGGTTCACATTGCAAAAGTGGAACAAACATTTACACCAAATGCATTTGTTGAAGATACCATTGCTGACTTAAAGCAAAAATTAAACAACGATAAAGTAATCCTTGGTCTTTCTGGTGGAGTTGATTCTACAGTAGCAGCCGTGTTATTGCACAAAGCTATTGGAGCAAACTTACACTGTATTTTTGTCAACAACGGTTTGTTGAGAAAAGATGAATTCCAAGCGGTTTTAGACCAGTACAAAGGGATGGGATTAAATGTAAAAGGAGTTGATGCTTCTGAGCGTTTCTTGTCTGAATTGGCTGGTGAAAGTGATCCTGAAGGAAAAAGAAAAATTATTGGACGCGTATTTATTGACGTGTTTGATGATGAATCCAAAGGAATTGAAGATGCCAAATGGTTGGCTCAGGGTACCATTTATCCTGACGTAATTGAGTCTATTTCAGTTAAAGGTCCATCTGCTACAATCAAATCACATCACAATGTTGGGGGATTACCTGACTATATGAAACTTCAAGTAGTTGAGCCTTTGCGTATGCTTTTTAAAGATGAAGTGCGCAGAGTTGGTGCAACCTTGGGTATTGATGCTGAATTGTTGGGAAGACATCCTTTCCCAGGTCCAGGATTGGCGATCAGAATTTTGGGAGATATCACTCCAGAAAAAGTGAGTATCCTTCAAGAAGTTGACGCAGTATTTATCAATGGATTAAAAGAAGCTGGTTTGTACAATAAAGTTTGGCAAGCAGGAGCTATTTTATTACCTGTCAACAGTGTTGGTGTTATGGGTGATGAGCGTACTTATGAAAAGGTAGTTGCGCTTAGAGCAGTAGAATCAACAGACGGAATGACAGCTGATTGGGTTCATTTACCGTATGAATTCTTGATGAAAATTTCTAATGAGATCATCAATAAGGTAAAAGGTGTGAACCGCGTGGTGTATGATATCAGTTCAAAACCACCAGCAACTATAGAATGGGAATAAATATTCAATAAAATATAAGGTCAAGTCGTTACAATAATTAACTTTGTAACGACTTGTTTTTTTTAAAAGAGAATATATGAAGAAAATTGTGATTTTAGCAGCAGCCATTATATTATATACGGGTGTTACTTATGGCCAATCAAAATACATTGAACACAAAATAAGTAAGGGCGAAACAGTAACGTCTATTTCTAAGAAATACAATGTTACTCCTAGTGATATTTATAAGTTAAATCCAAATGCTGTGGATGGCATTGATTTAGATGCTGTGCTAAAAATACCGAATTCAAATGCTGGAATTGTAAAATTTGCGAACACGCCTAGTGCTTCAAAGATTGTGAAAAAGCACACGGTAAAAGCAAAGGAAACCTTGTTCAGTATTGCCAAGATGTATGATGTAAAAGTTGGTGACTTGGAGGCGTTGAATAAAAAGGATATTGGAGTAGGGGGAATAAAAATTGGGCAAGTATTGCTAATTCCATCTGCTGCAACAACGGTGACCAAACTTGTGGAAGTTCCGTCAACTAAAACTGCTCCTGTGGCAAAACCGGTTGCTGAAGCGGTAAAAACGACGCAAGAGGTGGCTAAAAACATTCAGGCGTACCACACGGTAAGTCCAAAAGAAACCAAATTTGGTATTGCCAAACAATATCAAATTACCGTGGCTACCTTGGAACAGTTGAATCCAGAAATCAAAGATAATTTAGAAGTGGGGACCACTTTGAGATTAAACAGCAATACACCGGTGTATTCTCCTGGTGCAAAGACTGCTTTAGCTCCTGCAAAAAATGGTGCTTTTGTTGACTATACTGTAAAACCTAAGGAAACTTTGTACAGCTTGAGCAAGGCATCTGGGTTGACTGAAGAAAAGTTTGTCGCTTTGAACCCGGCGTTGAAAGACGGTGTTCAAGTGGGGATGGTCGTTAAAATGCCTGCAACATCTAATAACTATGTTATTAGCGTTAAGAAGGCACAGGTGGACTTGTCAGATAAATTAAACAAAAGAGAGTCCAAGGAATTGGTTATGCTTTTGCCGTTTAATGCAGATAAAGTAGGAGTGAATCCTGAGGTAACCATCCAACAATCCTTAAAAACAGATAAGTTTTTAAACATGACTTTGGATTTTTATGCAGGTGCGATGATGGCTATTGATTCAGCTAAGAAAATGGGATTGCCTTTAAAGGTTAAAATCTTGGATTCTAAAGAGAGCAATACATCATCTGCGGTATCTTCATTGGTATTGAACAATAACCTGACGTCAAGTGATGCTGTGATTGGACCATTTTTCCAAACGCATGTGGAAACGGTAGCTGGTTTGTTGGAAGCAAATGGAATTCCAGTAATTTCTCCGCTGTCCAATGAAAAAGGAAAGCCATTTTCAAATTTGTATCAAGCAATGCCAAGCAATGAGGATGTAAAGAAGAAAATGATGGATTTCATGTTCTCTAAAAATGCAAATGTCATTGCGGTAGTAGATTCTAAAAAGGGCAGTGTGAAAAAATACCTTTCTGAGACCTATCCAGAAGTGAAAATTGCCACGTTAAACGACAATGGAATGCCAACGGCAGAAAGCTTGAAAGCGATGTTGGAACCAGGTAAACTTAACTATGTTATCTTGGAGACAGAACGTACCAGTATGGTGCTTTCAACCTGTTCTATATTGACAAATAACCTGTCTAAATTTGATATTCAATTGGTTACTTTGGAGAAAAACGAGACCTTAGATTCTGCTGAGATTCCATTGGAATCCCTGACAAAATTGAAGTTGTTGTATCCATCTGTAACTAAAGAAAATGAAAGTTCTAGCGCGTCTGTATTTGCAAAAGACTTTAAAAAATTAAACAATATTTACCCTAATAAATATGCAACTAGAGGGTTTGATGTAACCTTTGATACCATTTTGAGATTGTTCAATGAGGGTGGTTATAAAACTTCTGTAGAAGAATTTGCTTCTGAGCAATTGGAAAACAAATTTAACTATGTGAATATTGATGGTGCATATTACAACAAAGGGGTTTATTTGATGTATTTTGATACTGATTTAACCGTTAAAGAAGCGAAATAATGACGTCTAAAGTAATTTACACTGGAGATTTAAGAACAGTTTCCACACACCTAGCTTCTGGGGCAGAAATAATTTCTGATGCACCGGTTGATAATTTTGGTAAAGGGGAGGCTTTTTCTCCAACTGATTTAGTAGCAAACGCCTTGGCTTCATGTATGTTGACTGTTATGGGAATCAAAGCCCAACAAATGGAGGTGGACATGAAAGGTGCTGCGGTTGAAGTGACAAAAATTATGGGAGTGGAACCCCGCAGAATTGTGGAAATACAATTGATTGTAAATATGGGCATCGCGGTTGATGAAAAAACGCGTGTAATTTTAGAAAACACGGGAAAAACCTGTCCAGTATTGGAGAGTTTACATCCAGATTTAAATAAAGTAATCACCTTTAATTGGTTGTAAATTGACAGATCAAGAAGAATTAATACTATTAGCACATACAAAAATGCCCTTCGGAAAATACGAGGGGTATTTTCTTATAGACCTGCCTGAACACTATGTGGTTTGGTATCACAACAAGGGCTTTCCAGCTGGAAAATTGGGACAGCAGTTGGGTTTGGTGTATGAGTTAAAACTGAATGGGTTAGAGGACTTGATACGAAATATCAAAAGAACGTATCCCAAACCAAGGAAATATTAAATGATATAATCATTTTAACTTATAATTACAGAATTCCAGGGCATAAATTTTCTATATGACAAATTATAGTTGTATTTTTGCCGAGTTTTAATAATGCTTTTTAACAGCGGCATTTTAAACAAAAACAACACAACAACGACAACAATAAAAAACAACTAGAATGAATAACACAAAGTATATTTTCGTTACAGGGGGAGTTACATCTTCTTTAGGTAAAGGAATTATTGCAGCATCGTTAGCAAAATTATTACAAGCAAGAGGATACAGAGCGACCATCCAAAAATTTGACCCGTATATCAATGTGGATCCCGGAACTTTGAATCCATATGAACACGGAGAATGTTTTGTAACTGACGACGGAGCAGAAACAGATTTGGATTTGGGTCACTATGAGCGTTTCTTAAACGTTCCTACTTCTCAAGCAAATAACGTTACTACTGGTCGTGTCTATTTATCAGTTATCGAGAAAGAAAGACGTGGTGAATTTTTAGGAAAAACAGTTCAAGTTGTTCCTCACATCACAAATGAGATAAAGGAACGCATGCAATTGTTGGGTAAATCTGGAGATTACGACATTGTTATTACAGAAATTGGTGGAACGGTTGGTGATATTGAATCATTGCCTTACATTGAGTCTGTGCGTCAATTATTATGGGAATTAGGAGAGCAAAATGCAATTGTTGTACATTTGACTTTAGTTCCTTATTTGGCAGCTGCGGGAGAGCTTAAAACAAAACCAACGCAACACTCTGTTAAAACATTGATGGAGAGCGGTATTAAGGCAGATATTTTAGTTTGTAGAACAGAGCACGAATTGTCTTTGGATATCAGACAAAAATTAGCTGCTTTCTGTAACGTTAAAGCAGATTCAGTTATTCAATCTATTGATGCTTCAACTATTTATGAAGTGCCAAACTTAATGTTGGCTGAAGGATTGGATCGCGTAGCGCTTAAAAAATTAGATTTACCAGAAAAAGCGGTTCCAGATTTAAAGAACTGGAACGAGTTTTTACACCGTTTGAAAAATCCTTTGAATACAGTAAACATTGGATTGGTTGGTAAATATGTGGAATTGCAAGATTCATACAAATCCATCTTGGAGGCGTTTATTCATGCAGGTTCAGCAAATCAAACCAAAGTAAACGTGGTAAGTATCCACTCTGAATATGTTGACGCTAACAATGTAAAAGAGAAATTAGGTGGTTTAGATGCGATCTTAGTTGCTCCAGGATTTGGTGGTAGAGGTATTGAAGGAAAAATACAAACAGTTAAATTTGCAAGAGAAAACAACATACCATTTTTGGGAATTTGTTTGGGAATGCAAATGTCTGTAATTGAGTATTCTCGTTCCATCTTGGGATTGAAAGATGCCAATTCAACAGAGATGAATGAAGGTACAGCGCATCCAGTTATCAGTATCATGGAAGATCAAAAAACCATTACTGACAAAGGAGGTACTATGCGTTTGGGTGCATGGAAATGTGATTTGGTTCCTGGAACTTTGGCAGCGTCTATTTATGACAATGCACCAAGCATTATGGAGCGTCACCGTCACAGATATGAATTTAATGGGGATTACAAAAAACAATTAGAAGCAGCTGGTTTGGTGTGTTCTGGAATTAACCCAGAAACAGGATTGGTAGAAATCGTTGAGATTAAAGATCACCCATTCTTTATTGGAGTTCAATACCACCCAGAATATAAAAGTACCGTAGCAAATCCACATCCATTGTTCATTCAATTGGTGGCTGCTGCAGTAAAAAACAAAAACAAATAATTGTTTCAAGAGCCTTAATCTCTTGGAATTGCAGGATTAATAAACATTTATAATGGAAGAAAAAAAGTTTGACGTTAAATCCATCATCGGTTTGGTTGTTGTATCCGGACTAATGATTTGGATGATGTACAACAACATTGACAAAGAAAAACAGTCAATTGCTGCTGATGCTAAAAAAGAAGTTGTTGCTAAATCAACCCAAGATTCTAATAAAATAGCTGCTCAAATAGCTGCTGTTGGAACAGATTCTACACAGTTGGAAAGCTTGAAAGCACAATTGGGATCCTTTGCTTATGCAGCTACTTTGCCTGCAGCTCAGGGTGGTGAAACAGTTTTGGAAAATGAAGTTTTAAAATTGACTATTTCTAATAAAGGTGGTTACATCAAAGAAGCAGTAGTTAAGAATGAAGTTCATTATGCAACAAAGCAGCCGATCACAATTATCAAAGATGGAAACGCAGACTTGAATATGAAACTTAAGACTGCTGACAATAAAACGTTACAGTCTAAAGACTTATTCTTTGAACCAACACTTAGTAAAGACGGAGAGAATCAAGTATTGACAATGCAACTGAAAGCAGGTCCAGCTTCATTTTTAGAATATCGTTATGTTTTAAAACCTAATGAATTCATGTTGGATTTTGGAGTGCGTACACAAGGTATGTCAAACGTGATCAATACTTCTTCGCCATTGCATTTAGAATGGCAGTTGAAAGCTTATAAAAATGAAAAAAGTGTTTCTTTTGAAAATCGTTACACTGATTTATGTTATGAGTATGAAGGTGGTAAAGATACAGATCTAGGTCAGTCTTCTTTAAAAGAAGAGGTGGCTTCTGAGGTAACTTATGTCGCTTTCAAACAACACTATTTCGCTTCAATTTTATTGACAGACACGCCAATTGATAATGTGGCAATGAAGTCTGAAAATTTGGTTCAAGATGAAAAAGTAGATACCTTATTTACTAAAAACTTCACTGCTAATTTGCCTTTAGTTTTCAAAAACGGAGAGTTGAACTATGCAATGAACATGTACTATGGTCCATCTGACTACAAGATATTAAACAAATACGACCGTAATCTGGATGAAATCGTACCTTTAGGATGGGGGATTTTTGGATTCTTAAACCGTTATGTGTTTATTCCTTTATTCAGTTTAATCACGGCTGTATTCCCTTATGGTTTGGCTATTATCGTGTTGACATTCGTCGTGCGTTTGGTAATGTCTCCAGTGACTTATAAGTCTTATTTATCTCAGGCAAAAATGAAGGCATTGCGTCCAGAAATTAATGCGATTAATGAGAAATTTGCCAAAGAGCCAATGAAGAAACAACAAGAAACAATGAAGTTGTATAATTCAGCTGGTGTAAACCCAATGGCGGGTTGTATTCCAGCATTGATGCAAATTCCAATTTTCTACTCGTTGTTCCAATTTTTCCCATCGGCGTTTGACTTGAGAGGAAAATCATTTTTATGGGCTGAGGATTTGTCATCTTATGACTCTGTAATGCAATTGCCATTCCACATTCCATTCTATGGAAATCACGTGAGTTTGTTCCCTATCTTAGCGTCTATCGCAATTTTCTTCTACATGAAGATGACTACAGGAGATCAAGCTGCAATGGCAGGACCACAGCAAGAGGGGATGCCTGACATGGGGAAAATCATGAAAATTATGATTTACATCTCTCCAATCATGATGTTGTTCTTCTTTAACAACAACCCATCTGGATTGTCTTTATATTATTTTGTTTCCAACTTATTAACCATTGGTATTATGTGGGTAATCAAAAATAAGATTGTAAAAGAAGACAAGATTAAAGCGATTATTGCTGAAAACAAAACCAAAGACAAACCGAAAGGTAAATTTGCTAAGAAAATGCAAGAGTTGATGGAGCAAGCAGAAGCGCAACAAAAACAAAACAAAAAATAAGAAGTTTTCTCATTATATATAACACTAAAAAGCATCCTTGAAAAAGGATGCTTTTTTTTAACTTTATGTTTGCTGATTTTAGTACTTTTATACCCTAAATTAACCAATTATAATAATGAACAAATTTTTAGTTTTCTGTTTCTTTTTATCACAAGGGCTTTGGGCTCAAAATACTACAGATACTGCTGGAAACAAGCAAGGATTGTGGACCGGTTATCACAAGGGTACAAACAATCTGCGCTATGAAGGTAGTTTTAAAGACAATAAGGAAGTAGGGGTTTTTAAGTATTATGATGACACCAAGGCTAAAGTGGTCATTGCCACCCGTGAATTCAATGCCAAAGACGGCTCTAATTACACTATTTTTTATGATCAAACTGGAAACGTTGTCAGTGAAGGTAAGATTGTAAACAAGGAGAAAGAAGGGGTTTGGAAAATTTATCACAAGGCTTCTAAAGCGGTAATGAGTTTGGAAAATTACAGCAAAGGAAAATTGGTAGGTGAAAACAAAGTTTTTTATAAAGATGGAAAAATACTAGAAATACGCAATTTTAAAGATGGCGTGTTGAACGGTTTATATTCTAAATATAGCGTTGAAGGTAAATTACTGGAACAATACACTTATATTGACGGTAAGATTCAAGGCGAAGCGACCTACTATAATACAGACGGGCAGGTATATAGTAATGGGTTGTACAAAGACAATGCCCGAGTAGGGGTTTGGAAGTTTTACAAGGATGGCAAAGTGGTCAAAGAGGTAACCCAAAAACCAATCATTAAATTTAAAAATACAGTAAAATAATATGAAACGCGTAATTGTAGGCCTTTCTGGTGGTGTGGATTCAAGTGTGGCAGCCTATTTATTAAAAGAGCAAGGTTATGAAGTTATTGGCTTATTCATGAAGAATTGGCACGATGACTCTGTAACGATTTCAAATGAATGTCCGTGGTTAGAAGATAGTAATGACGCTTTATTAGTGGCAGAAAAATTGGGTATTCCTTTTCAAACTGTTGATTTAAGTGAGCAATATAAAGAGCGTATTGTGGACTATATGTTTGCAGAATACGAACGCGGACGTACCCCAAATCCTGATGTTTTGTGTAATCGCGAAATTAAATTTGATGTGTTCATGAAGATTGCATTGAGTTTGGGCGCAGATTATGTAGCTACAGGGCATTATTGTAGAAAGAATACCCTTATCAATGCAGCTGGTCAAGAAGTGCACCAATTGTTGACAGGTAAGGATAACAATAAAGATCAGTCTTATTTCTTGTGTCAACTTTCACAGGATCAACTTTCAAAAGCCTTGTTTCCAATTGGAGAATTGACAAAGCCTGAAGTGAGAGAGATTGCTGCAAAATTGGATTTGATTACCGCTGAGAAAAAGGATTCACAAGGTTTGTGTTTTATTGGCAAGGTTCGTTTGCCTGAATTTTTACAGCAACAACTAAAACCTAAAGAGGGAATCATATATGAAATTCCTGTAAACAACGAAGTCTATAATCGTCCCGTTCCAACGTTTAACAATGTGGAAGAGCGTTTGGCTTTTGAGGCTGCAGATATTCAATATCAACCGGAAATGGGTAAAAAAGTAGGTACCCACCAAGGTGCACATTACTTTACCATTGGTCAACGCAAAGGTTTGAATGTTGGTGGAACAAAAGAAGCGTTGTTTATCATCGCAACAGATGTACAAACCAATTCCATATATACAGGTCAAGGAAATTTACATCCTGGACTGTATAAAAAAGCGTTGAAAATACAGCCTGATGAAATTCATTGGATTAGAGAGGATATGCGATTAAACGCTGGAGAGACTTTGGAGGTTATGGTGCGAATCAGATACCGTCAGCCATTGCAAAAAGCCGTATTACACCAATTTGATGATGCCTTGTATATATCTTTTGATGAACCACAGTCTGCCATCACTCAAGG
Organism: Candidatus Neoflavobacterium equi; assembly: GCA_018065745.1. Lineage (GTDB taxonomy): Bacteria > Bacteroidota > Bacteroidia > Flavobacteriales > Flavobacteriaceae > Flavobacterium > Flavobacterium equi. The sequence continues at coordinate 9,908 of JAGHSS010000051.1, forward strand.
TCAATTTGCCGCTTGGCATATTGGGGAAGAATTGATTGGTTCAGGCGTTATATCTTAAATTGCTTATGATAAAATATTTTGTTTTTTTCTGTTGTATATTCACCTTGCTGACTCGTGCTCAAATACAAGAAGACGCTTGGGTTTATTTTAGAGACAAACCTCATGCAACTGCTTTTCTAGAAGCTCCGCAACGCATGTTGAGTCCTAAAGCTTTGGATCGCAGACAGCGACAAAATATTTTAATTACTATAGATGATGTACCTGTATATCCTGTATACGTTACTGCGGTAACGAATGGGGATGTACAGGTACTTTCTCGTTCTAAGTGGCTCAACGCACTGCACGTTCAAGGAACGCAACAGCAAATAAATGCCTTGGCTGATCTGTCATTTGTCAGGGAGATCATTTTTGCCAACCGCAGTTTGACAGGAACCGGAAGAATGCAGGAACCTGAAGTTTTAAATCCCGTTGCAGCACCTAAAGATTTTGCAGCAATACAGCGCAACGCGGTTCAACCGCTTCAAAATCAACAATTGGAATTGCCTTTTTTACACCAACTCAATTATACCGGTTCAGGGGTTGATATTGCCATTATGGATGCAGGTTTTCCTGGTGTAGACACACAATCTCCTTTTGCTTCTCTTCATCAAAACAATCAAATTGGATCTACCTATGACTTTGTGTCAAGATCGCCTTTTGTGTATCACAAGAGCAATCACGGCACCATGGTTTTATCTACTATGGGGGTTACCGTGCCCAATCAATTTGTGGGTAGTGCTCCAGAGGCAAAATACCATCTTTTTATTACAGAAGATTATATGCGTGAAACTCCATTAGAAGAATCTCTATGGGTAGAAGCCTTGGAAAAGGCAGATAGCCTTGGTGTTTCCATAGTAAATACATCCTTGGGATACACCACCTTTGATCGCTCTGATTACAATTATCAATACGCAGATTTAAACGGTTCAACAACCTTTTCTTCAAAGGGAGCCATACACGCTAAAGCAACAGGGATGATGTTGGTAAATTCTGCAGGAAACTGGGGTTCTGCCGGTTGGTATTACATTGGTACTCCATCAGACAGTCCGGGAGTATTGACGGTTGCTGCAGTTAATTCTAGCGGGGTGAGATCTAATTTTAGCTCTTATGGTCCTGCTGCAGACGGGCGTCTAAAACCAGAAGTTGCTGCGTTGGGAAGTCAAGCGCAGGTATACAATGAAAACGGGATGTTTACTGCAGTAAATGGAACCAGTTTTTCTGCTCCAATTTTGGCAGGAGCCATTGGCTGTCTTTGGCAGGCATTTCCCAATAAAACAGTTGATGAATTGTTAGATATAGTCAAGCGTTCCAGCCACCAATATCAAACTCCAGATGTTTCATTGGGGTATGGTATTCCCAATTTCAGAACAGCCTATAATGCGAGTTTAAACACAGCAATTTATCAGGTGTCCAAGGCTACAGTCTTTCCAAACCCCTTTGCAGATGACGTGATTTTTAAATGGCATAACAACGAGACGGAAGGGATTGTAAAAGTTTTTAACAATCTGGGACAAATTGTACAAGAGTCTAGGGTAATTGAAAATCAATTATTACATTTAGCTGCGTTAAAACCTGGAATTTATATTTACGAACTCCAGCTGTCAGACGCAGTTTATACAGGAAAAATCATTAAAAAATAACGATAAAATAATGAATAGAATTACAGAACTACTTCAAATCAAATACCCTATAATTCAGGGAGGGATGATTTGGAATAGTGGATATAAATTGGCAGCAGCAGTTTCAAATGCTGGTGGATTGGGATTGATTGGCGCTGGATCAATGTATCCTGAAGTATTGAGAGAGCACATCCAGAAATGCAAGTTGGCAACGGACAAACCTTTTGGTGTGAATGTGCCCATGTTGTATCCAAACATTGAGGAGATCATGCAGATTTTAGTTGAAGAAGGCGTTAAGATTGTCTTTACTTCAGCTGGAAATCCAAAGACGTGGACTTCATTTTTAAAAGAACACGGGATTGTTGTTGGACATGTAGTGAGCAGTTCAAAATTTGCGCTAAAAGCACAGGATGCAGGTGTGGATTTGGTTGTTGCAGAAGGTTTTGAAGCCGGTGGTCACAACGGTCGTGAAGAGACAACGACCTTAACCTTGATTCCAATGGTCAAAGAAAAGCTGCAAATTCCATTGGTAGCTGCTGGTGGTATTGGAACAGGACGTGGTATGCTTGCCGCAATGGCTTTGGGTGCTGACGGTGTTCAGGTAGGAAGCAGATTTGCTGCTTCTGTTGAAAGTTCTGCCCATGACTTGTTCAAAGAGGTTATTGTTAATGCTCAAGAAGGAGATACTGCACTAACCTTAAAAGAATTGGCTCCCGTGCGTTTGATCAAAAATACATTTTATACAGAAGTTCAAGAGTTGTATGCTAAAGGCGCTTCTGTTGAGGAGTTAAAAGCACACCTGGGTAGAGGTAGGTCTAAAAAAGGAATGTTTGAAGGGGATTTAGTTGCAGGAGAACTTGAAATTGGACAAATATCAGGTTTAATTCACGAGATATTACCCGTACAAAAAATTGTTGAAGATATGGTAGCTGAATATCAAGCAGCTAAAGATAGTTTACAAAATATAGTTTAAGATGATAAAAATTAAAAACCTACTATTGGTATTGAGTATGCTTTTTGCAACCTCATTTTACGGGCAAACGGTGCTGTATAAGACCACTTCATTGAGTATGTCAGTAAAAGGGGAGCGCAATGGGAAATGGACTCCTTATACCGATGCGAAGCCGGTGGCAATTTTAGCAAAGATAGATTTGGATAAAAACAGAATATTGATTCATTCAGATATAGAGCAATTGTATCAGATTGGCACGTATTATCCGGTTGTAGAAAAGGAGGACTGTTACATCAATACATTCAAATGTTTGAGTTTGGAAGGTGATACTGTAGATGTTGTGATTATTTCTGACAAAAAAGGAAATCACCACGAAATGTACTTAAAAGAATTCAACAGAGTATTGCTTTACAGCATGCAGAAAATGACAGATAAGAAATAAAAAAAAATGCAGCCTTAGCTGCATTTTTTTTGTTTAAAATTTATTTTCAACCTCTGCTGCTTGTAGCATCAAATAGTGTAAATCTGTGTTTTTAATGAAAGGTTTCAACAATTCACTTCCCGGCCCATAGATGGCACATTCCACGTGGTCAGCAGAGTGGTCCATTGAAATCCAACCAACGTTGTTGTAGCGTTGTTGGATGTCACAATAAGCCTTGTAAGGCAATTTTTTGTAATTGTATAATCCGTCTTCTTTTTTGTGTAGCCCATTGTAAAAAGTTTGCAAATATTTTGCGTCTTCTTCCAAAAGGTCAATGCTGTTGTATTCTTTGATGATGTCCTTGATCTCTTTAACACTTGAAGTGTTGGTGATTTGATTCAAGATAAACTCATTGGTACGGTTGTATTTTTGAATGGAATCAAAATTCGTATCGGCATTTTTACCGTAGATAATTCCAGGATTTGCATTCCCGTGATCTGTCGTAAAAATGACCAAGGTGTTTTTGTCTTTTTCAGCAAAGTCCATTGCAACTTTTAACGCCTCATCAAATGCGATTTGTTCGTGAATCAATCCAGCAATATCATTTGCGTGAGCAGCCCAATCCGTCTTACCAGATTCAACGTGCAATACAAATCCGTTTTTGTGATCCTTCATACGGTCAATGGCTTTTTGTGTCATTTCTCCTAATGTTGGATATGCTGAGCTCAAATCATCTTGGTTGATGCGGTCTACTCTGTAAGGCATGTCTTCCTCACCATAAACTCCAAGAATAGGTTTTTTAGGATCTGCAGCCAACATCTCATTTCTGTTGCGCACTACCTGATACCCTTTTTTAGAAAAAGCGGCATACATGTCCTTTTTGTCCTTGCGTTTGTCTGCTGCAAAGTATTTGTTTCCACCACCCATCATGATGTCGTACTGTTGCTCTAAGTATTGTTCAGCAATGCCTTCCATGTCTGAACGCTTTCCAGAAATTGCAGTATATCCTGCAGGTGTTGCGTGGGTAATTGGAACCGTGGTAACACAACCAGCCATTTTACCCGCTTTTTTGAATTTTTGCCAAATTGGTAGGTGAGGAGTTCCGTCAGGAGCAACGTTAATGGAACCGTTGTTTACTCTAAATCCTCCACCCCAAGAAGAACTTCCCGCAGAGGAATCTGTCACTATTGAATTTAGTGATGCAGTCTCCATCAATGCCCTGTTGACTTTATTTTCTTGGTAGTACGTAATCCAATTGGAACGACGTCCGTATTTTCTATTTAAAAAGTGATCCGCCATATTAAGTGTTCCAGAACTCATTCCGTCACTGACCAACATGATGATGTTTTTAGCTTTTTTATTTGCTTCAAAAGCGTCATTTTGCGTTGGAGAGGCAATGATGTCCATCGGATTGATCAAGGCTGTTCCCAAAGAAAATAAGGCACCGTTTTTAAAAAATTTTCTTCTATCCATTTGTGTTGATTTATTTTCGTTTTACCGAGTACTTACAAAGATATCATTAATTTGTATCTGAGCGTAACAGGTGTATTAAGTTATCGTAAAATGTATGATACAAAAAAGACGACACGAATGTCGTCTAATTTAATATTAAAATTCGATTTCGATTTGATTTCTCATTATATCTTCCATCGTTTCTGCTTTTCTAATCAGGTGTGCTTCATTGTTATACCACAAAATTTCAGCCGGTTTAAAGCGGGAGTTGTAGTTAGACGCCATAGAGAAACAGTAAGCTCCGGCGTTGTGGAAACACAAAATATCTCCTTCTGTAATCTCTGATATTCTTCTGTTTGACGCAAAGGTATCTGTCTCACAGATGTATCCAACAACAGAGTAAAATCTTGGTTTTCCCTCTGGATTGGAAATGTTTTCAATATGGTGGTGAGATCCGTAAAGCATCGGTCTGATCAAGTGGTTAAATCCAGTATCAATACCAGCAAATACAGTTGAAGTAGTCTGTTTTACAACATTGACTTTTGCCAAGAAAAATCCAGCTTGGCTCACCAAGTATTTTCCAGGTTCAAAAGCAAGTGTAAGCGGACTTCCATATTCCTCTTGGAATTCATTAAAACGCTCAGAAAGTTTTTCTCCAAGTTCTTCAATGTTGGTTTCAATATCGTCTTTTTTATATGGAACTTTGAATCCACTACCAAAATCTAAGAACTCTAAATTTTTAAAGTTTTTAGCTGTTTCAAAAAGAATTTCAGCCGCGTATAAGAATACTTCGATATCTAAAATATCTGATCCTGTATGCATGTGAATTCCGTTGATTTTCATCTTTGTATTTTCAACAATACGCAACAATAGCGGAAGTTGGTGAATGGAGATTCCAAATTTAGAATCGATGTGTCCAACTGAAATATTTGAATTTCCTCCAGCCATAACATGCGGATTAATTCGAATACACACGGGAACATTTGGATGTTTGTGACCAAACTGTTCTAAGATGGAAAGGTTGTCAATGTTGATTTGTACGCCTAATGCTGCAACTTGCTCAATCTCTTCAAGAGAAACACCATTTGGAGTAAAAATTATGCGTTCTGGAGCGAATCCTGCCTGAAGACCTAAGGTAACTTCTTGGATGGAAACGGTGTCCAAATTGGAACCAATCTGCTTAAGTAGCTTCAACACAGATATATTTGACAGGGCCTTGACGGCATAGTTAATTCTTAGCTTTTCAACCTTTGAAAAAGCGTTAGTTAATCTGTTGTATTGAAATTGAATTCTTTCGGCATCGTATACATAAATAGGACTACCGAATTGCTGTGCTACTTCTAGCAATTGTTGG
>JAGHSS010000375.1 GCA_018065745.1 Candidatus Neoflavobacterium equi
ATATATACCTCACTTTAAAGTGAAAAAGGAATTTTCTAATTACTCAATAAGACATCACTCTTCAAGAAATATCTTTTTTATATACAGAATTTCTATGGGTCAAATGTAGGACGTTTTTCTATAAAAAACTTATTTTACAAGGGTAGTCAGAGGGTAGTTTACACAACCACCCGCAAAACTAACCTTTTGAATTGCACGTGAATTACAAATTGAAATGGGGTTCGTAAAATCGTTAATTCGCAATTTCACAGCATTTATTTGAGATTCCCAAACACTCACTAAATTATATCTTGCGCTTTGCTAAAATAATCTATATTTACACAGCCCATAATAACAATTACAACATTAATGAACCCATTAACCCTTCTATTTACCCTCATATTTGGATTACAAATTGCGTTTGCAAATCCCGTTGATCCTAAAAAATTAGAAGATCAAATTTCAAAACTCAACGATCAAAAAAAATATGAAGAATCCCTCATTATTATTGATGATATTCTAAACGATGAAAATGCAAACGCGTATGATAAATACAATGCCTATTTGCAAAAGGCGTTTACTTACAAACGTGTTTACAACTACACTGAAGCGCTAGAGAATCTGGAGCAAGCTTTACTTTTTGGTAAAAAAAGCAGTCGCAAACTTGAGGTAGAAACCCGTGTATTGGTTGAAAATATATTCATCCAATTTGACCTGCGCAACAGAGAAGAAGCAATCAGACTGTTAAAGACCGTCAAATTTGAAAACCTGGAATTCATTAATAGGGAGACGAAAGCTACCTATTTATCTACAAAAGGTATTATTGCCATGGATGAAGGCGAATACATCAATGCAGAACACTATTTTGATGATGCTATCACCATTCTAAAAAAGGAAAACCCCAAACATTTACCAAGCGTATACCGCGCGAAAATACAGTTGTACTACAATTTGAAGGACAACAAAAAGGCGATGGAATCTTATGAGTTGGGAAAGATGTATGCTGAAAAATACAATGTTGACATCTATAAAATCATCATGTTGGAGAGTTTGACCCAATATTATGTCAATATAAAAAACTTTGAAAAAGCACTGGAGACCCAACAAAAGGTCAGTGAGGCCAGAACAAAATACAACGCTGCAAATGAAAGTGGAAAGCTCACCGTTTTGGAGAAAAAACTGATTGAGAAACAAAAAGCGCTTGAATTGGAGAATGAAAAGCACGTCAAATTATATTACATCAGTCTGTGTGTGGTGTTGACGATCATCTTGATTTTGAGTATCAAACTTTTGAAAGCCAACAGAATTAAGAGCAAATACATTCATGCGGAGAATGAAAAGATGCGTGAGGAATTAGAGCATTTTATCAAAGACCAACAGGTTCCTGACTATGTAGATGAGGACAGTGAGGAAAAGATATTATCAGAAAGGCAGTTACAAATTATAGAATTGGTAAAAAACGGCAAAACGAACAAAGAGATTGGTCAAGAGCTGTTTATTTCTGAAAACACGGTTAAATATCACCTAAAGATCATCTATGACGTTTTAAAAATAAACAATAGAGCCGCTTTAAAGCCGTTAAATATTTCTGAGATAAAAACACCTGAATCTGTGGTTTAAACCTTGTAAAAAGTGAATTAACCGCGTTAGGGACTGCAGCGGCATCCTTTTTATGGCTTTAGCCAAAAAAGATATAGCGAAAGGCCCGGCGCAGCTGGAGCGCAGCGACTTTGCTGAGCAACGCCCAAATTGAAGAAAAAACAAATCATATTAAAACCACCAAAAACTACTACAAAAAAAAAGGGAACATTCTATGGAACGTTCCCTTTTTTGATATATAAAATTATTTGTTTAATAATTCCATTCTGTCCAGTAGG
>JAGHSS010000280.1 GCA_018065745.1 Candidatus Neoflavobacterium equi
ATATAAAAAAATAAAATAAACAAGGATGAAAAAAACAGTAATCTTATCTGTGCTTATCGCTTCTGTATTTGGAGCGTGTAATCAAAACAAAGAAGTGGCTCAAACTACTGAACCTGAGGTGCAGTACAGCGTTTTTGGCGACAGTATTACCGCTGCTGATGCATTGGATAAAGAAGCGATGTTGGCAAAATATGAAGGCATGAAGGAGGGGGACACTTTGGAGGTGAAATTCACGTCTAAAATTCAAGCCGTTTGCAAGAAAAAAGGATGTTGGATGAACCTGGATTTAGGTAAGGACAAATCTGCGTTTGTCAAATTTAAAGATTATGGATTTTTTGTACCTACTGCTGGAGCTGAAGCCCATGATGCTGTGATTAGTGGAAAGGCGTTTTTGAACATCACGAGCGTGGATGAATTAAAACACTATGCCAAAGATGGTGGTAAATCTCAGGCTGCAATTGACAGTATTGTTGCACCAGAAGTAAAGTATGGTTTTGTTGCTAATGGTGCTTTAATCGCTATGTAATGAAACAAATATGTTTGATTTTATTGGCTTTAACGCTGTTGTTATCTTGTGATAAGAAGGAGGCTGTGCCTGTAAAAAATGAAAAGAAATCTGAGTTTGTCATGTACGAAATGTCAGAAATGGCTGCTTTGATGGAACAGATGTATGTTGAAAATGCCAAGTTGAGAAACCGCATCATCGCGGGTGATACTTTGGGTGGATATCCTGATTTCTACCTAAAGATTAAAACATCTAAGATGACAGATATTCAAGATAATGATCAGTTTTTCAAGGATCATTCACAGAAATTTTTGGAGGCTCAAGAATTGATATACCGTGATAAAGACCAGGCTAAAGAGCGTTTCAACGCCAGTGTGGACGCCTGTATTAAATGTCATGAGGTGAAATGCGGCGGACCTATCACGCGAATTAAAAAGTTATATATTCCCTAAATGGAGAGAAAGTTTATAGTTACTGAAGATGGATCTAAAACCTTGTTTTTGGAAGAATGGGGGGAGACCTATCACTCTAAATTTGGAGCACTTCAGGAGGCAAACTTCGTTTTTATACAAAACGGATTGGACTTGTTTAGAGCCCAATCCGTTTCTGTTTTAGAGATTGGTTTTGGAACGGGTTTAAATGCGTTTGTCACCTTGAAACAGGCTTTGGAAAAGGGGCTTAAAATTGAGTATACGGGGGTGGAAGCCTATCCACTAACGGAGGCTGAAAACAAGGAATTGAATTATGTTGAAGCAAGTGGATGGAAAGAACTTGAGGCTGATTTCAACAAAATACTGCAATGTGCATGGGAAGAAAAGGTTGAAATAAACCCATTATTTACCGTGGAGAAGCAACAGAAAACTTTTGATACCATTGTGGATGAAGGCCTTTATGACCTTATTTATTTTGATGCTTTTGGATATCAATACCAACCGGAATTGTGGAGTGTGGATCAATTTAAAAAGATGTATACCGCGTTAAAACCGCAGGGGATTTTGGTGACCTATGCTTGTAGAGGCGTGATTAAACGCGCGATGCAGGAGGCTGGATTTACCACTGAAAAACTGCCTGGACCTCCAGGAAAAAGAGAAATGTTGCGGGCTACAAAAAATGTAATATAAGTACTATATAATTA
>JAGHSS010000241.1 GCA_018065745.1 Candidatus Neoflavobacterium equi
CAATAATAGAATCTACAATAATCCTTGGTATTTTCTAATAAACCATTCCGTTCCAAGACACAGAATCAACAAACACAAGAGCAACTGCCATTCAATCAGCGGGGTTTTCTTAACCTCTAATTTCTGAACTGGGGTTTTGATGTCTGCATCACACAAGAATTTTATCAATTCTTCAATTTGATTTGGATAGTATACCGCACCTTTGGTCTGTTGGGCCAACACTTTCAAAGCCCCAACATTGGGATTGACAAAATGTTGTTCCACGTCATGTGGCAACACTTCAAAAGAACCTTGATGTTTAAAATTTGTACCCATCACCTGAACTTCAAAAGCATAATTTCCAGCAGTTAAATCAGAAAGGTTTACAAAATAGGAAGCTGTAGTTTTAGAAAAGTCATAATAATGAACTTTGTTATCGTTGACCTTAGTCAATTTCATTTTGAGTTTTGCCTGTTCTTCAAATTCAAATATTTGATTGAAATATTGGGCAGAGATCACAAGTTCCTCATTGGCATTGTACAGGAATTCACTGCTCACCTGTAGACGTTTTTTACGGTCTGTTGAAAGTACAAATTGTAATATCTTATCCATCATTTGATCCAATTCAACCGCATTTTCCTTAGTTGAATGCGCGTGTACGGACCATTTCCAAAAATCCTCACCAAACCAAAAAGCTGTTTTTTTAGCACCAGCACTGTAAAATGTCAACAGGGGATTTTGAGTTTCATTGCTGCGTATGCGTTGATACAACAGCGTTTCAAAATTAGATGTCAATTTATATATACCAAATGTATTTCGCAGCTCTGGCATCTTTTCAAAACCGATATTTTCTTGGGAAAACAATCCAAAGTCAGCAGCATAAGAAGCTTGATATTCCTCAATCTGTGTAGACATATTGAGTTGCAAATCTGGATATTTTTGCACCAACCACTTGTAGTCCGTTTGAGTTCCCGCAATGACAAATGCATTTTTGCCTGCCTTTTCTATTTGATCATAGCATTGTGAAAAAGTGGCATTTGGTTGATACAACACCACAGCATCATATTTTGATATATCAGAAACTTCAGAAGGCTTTAAAAGGTGTACTTTTCGTTGTTCATTGGTACTTAAACTGCGTTTAATCGCGCCCAAATCAGGATGAAGTATCGCAGAAATAACTGCAATTTCAGAGCGTTGGTCCACCACTTCAACAACAATTTTCTTGCTGTTATTTATGGTGTTTTTCTCTTTTAAGCTGCTGTGGATACCCACTTCATAAGTTTGCTTACCCAAAGCATTTGCATCCAAAATAAATGTATGGTCAAGAGCCGTTTGTTTTTCAGTAAAAACCACCTCTTTCTGAGCAATCTGACGTCCGTTCTGAGAAACTTTTATCTGTGCCTTAACCGCATTGGAAGTATTGCTACTTACAAAAACTTGCAATGGAAATTTATTCTTGTAAAACACATAAGAATTGGCAATTAGTTGATCCGTTTTCAAGTCAAATACAAAAGTTGTATCCCCAATAACTACTGGAAACACCTGTAGTTGTTTTCCAAAAGCATTGGTAAAATCAACCCCAGAAGATTGGTTCCCATCTGTCAGTACAATGGCGGGCGTCTGATTTTTAAACATGGACTGCAACTCTTTCCCCACAAGTTCTAATTTTGATGCAGTTCCCTTAAAATCCAACACGTCCAAACCTTTCATTTCACTGTCAAACTGGTAAAAACTCACGTCATAAGCCGCTGCCAACTGGGCATTTTCACCCAAAATTTTAACCATTTTTAATTGGGTTTCTCTTTGTCCCAAGTAATCCACAGATTTTGAATTGTCAAAAACCACCGGCAACACAACCTTATCAGTCCTGTAGGTACTTCTTTTGATCAAGGGGTTTATCAAGAGCAATAAAATAGTGAAGCAAGACATAAAACGCAAAAAAGCCAAAACCCATCTGTATTTTTGAGGGGTTTTGACTTTGTATATATATTGAAAATAGCCGATTGCTACAGCAACTATAAAAGCTAAACATAGTAGAAC
>JAGHSS010000338.1 GCA_018065745.1 Candidatus Neoflavobacterium equi
ATTTTTTTTTAACCCTTTTTTAATAATATTTATTTTTCTCCGTTCATCTTTCTTGCAGATCTCATTCTGAACAAGAACATGAAGATGGCTGCAAAGCCAAATGCAACAGACAAACCATAGCTACTTGCACTTTCGTTTGCACTGTATTGTGTGTAGGCTTCATATAGAAACAACACGCCAATAATTAAATAGGCAAAAGGTATTATTTGTAATATTTTCATTATTCTATTTTGTTTAGTTCTCCTCTATTTCGTTGTGCGTTAAAAATTTTAAAGTCTTTACTAAAGTCCACGCCTGGTCCTTCAATATATCCCCCATCGCGATCTCTAAATTTAAAGTATTTCTCAGTGAAAAACCAATCCTGTTTTTGATCGTAAAATAATTGTTCTGTTTCCAGCACTTTTCCGTCAAAAGTCGTGATGCGCACACTGTCCTTAAGTTCAATAATTCCAGACTTACTGTGGGAAACCGCATATTTAGAATACACATAGTTCTCCTTGTTGTCAGAATCATAAACCGTCAATGCAACCCCAACAGGAAATTCTGTAAAAGGATATTTTGCATTTGAAAAATCATACATCAGCTTACTTTTCAAAATTGCTTTAATACGTCCTGAATCTGTATACTTCAAATTGATGTTCTCAGCAGTACCAGCAGGTGTAAAAGCAACCTTATTAAATCGCTGTATATCCTTAAAATTACTCTCACATGAAAACAACAGAGTCATAGCAGAAGCCATGACTGTGATGTATATATAAGATGGAATAAATTTAATTCTCATTAATTAATTTCGTATTTCTTAAACCATTTGTCACCAAAACTTAGACCAACAGTAACCACAAAATAGTTTTCTTTTACCAATCCAACATTTGTAGTTCCTCTTGAACCATACTCAAAACCAAGGTTTAAAGAAGACAGAGACAATCCCAAAGGCAATCCAAAACCAGCAGATACTGCACGGTCTTTAATATCCTGTCCATTGATGTTCATTCCCGTGTCCTCAAATCTAAATCCAGCTCTGTAAGTCACACGTTGGAAATAGCTTGAAAATGAATTGTATTTTGGAGTGTAGTAACCACCAATAACATATTTAGAAGATTTGTCATAAACCAAATTTGTCAAGCTGTTAGCAGCATATAATTCTTTAGCATCTTGGAAAGTAACTTCAGCACCCACCATCCATTTGTTAACAGACCCAAAAGAAGTACCAAAATTATATTTAGAAGGCATTTTGTAATCAGGAGAAGCAACGTCAAGCGTCAGCTCGTCATTATTTGAATACTCAGATCCATCAGTAGACAAGACCACAGTTCCCAAAGTACGCGTTGCACTCGTTTTTAAGTTAGCCTCAGGAGCAAATCCAACAGTAGACTGCCAGTCATATTTCCCAATTTTCGCCTTGTAATTAGCAGACACATTAAATGTCAACCCATTATATATCGTGTTGTTTGTCAGCCTACTCACGTTTTGAACCCCTTCAAATGCAGCCAAAACCTTCGTGTCGATAGTTCCAAAATAGTAAGCAACATCAGCACCTACACTCAAGTTTTTTGTAAAACTATAACCACCACCCAAAAACACTTTATTCAATCCACCAGTACCGGTAAATTGGTATTGTTTACTCAAATCTCCATCTGTAGTGATGTTGTTTACCTTATATCCAACAGCCGTGTAAGGCATCAATCCAAAAGCCATACCCGCTTTTCTCCCAATAGGAAAACCAACAGCAATATAGTCAAATGTAGTTCTGTTCGCACTTTCCTTAACACCAGTAGCCTCCATAGAGTTGCTGATATTTGAAGCTCCAACAGCAAAATTAGTGTATTGTAAAGAAGCATAACTCGCAGGATTCTGCAAATTTAATCGCACACTGTCAGCCATAACTCCCAAACCACCCATGGCCCTATTCTCATTAGTTCCTTTAAAACGTTGATCCCCGATCCCATAAAATGAATACGGTGATGCGCTACCGTCCTGTGCGAAAGCAGCTACAGATAATAGCATGCTGATACTTAAAGCAAATTTTTTAATCATTCGTGATTGATTGTATATAAGTGTAAATCCCTCAAACTCTCCAAAAGAAAGTTTGATTTGGCAAATATGGTGTTTTTTATGTATTTAGCCAAAAAATCAGCATCTCCACCAGTCAAAATAATTGTTAAATCTACAAATTTGTTCTGATACATAGAAATAATACCATCAATTTCAGAAATAAATCCATATACTACACCACTGTGAATGGACGCAGCAGTGGAATTACCAATCAAATCCTCCGGCATTTTAAATTCCAACAAAGGCAATTTCGCAGTGTATGCATGCAGCGATTCATAGCGCAAACGCAGGCCCGGAGAAATCCCTCCACCCAGATAAACATCATCAGCACCAATAAAATCATAAGTCACACAAGTACCAGCATCAATCACCAAACGGTTTTGTTTTGGAAAATTCAAAACACTCCCCGCCGCCAAAACCATACGGTCAATACCCAAAGTCCCAGGCGTTCCATAATTATTGACAAAAGGAACCACAGAATTTTGATCAATTGAATTCAAAAAACCCTTCCCTTCCAAAAGAGCAACCAAACCAGAATCCATTTTTCCGACGCTACTCAACACCGTCCCCTCGATTTTCGGAAACATTTCAAAAATTTTTAAAATATTATCAAAAAATTTTTGCCCCTCAAAAACCCCGTGGTAAATTTCATTAGTCTCCTCATACACTGATACTTTAATTCGTGTATTCCCAATATCTATCGCTAAAAGCATCCTTTTTTATTTAGATTCCAAAGATACAAATTCATTTTTTTCTACAACGATGTTTGCAGATATCAAAAATCGTTCTATATTTGCACTCGCTATCAGGAAGCATTCTAATAGCAATCTTAATGGTACCTTAGCTCAGTTGGTAGAGCAATGGACTGAAAATCCATGTGTCCCTGGTTCGATTCCTGGAGGTACCACAAAAATCCTTATACATTATATGTGTGAGGATTTTTTTTTGTCGTTACTTTTGGGCGTGCCCCCATTGTTTTCCGCTCCGCTCCAAAAATGCGGTCGTGCTTTCCGCTAAATCTTTTGCTCGGCAAGCCTCCCAAAAGGATACCGCTACAATCACTCACACATCCCCTCAAAACACAAAAAAAATACCGCCCCACTCCTGGAACGGTATTAAAAACTACATAAAAATCTAAGATTACGCTTCAGTGCATTACACACAATTCAAAATTTCCCTGAAGAAACTTTAGATAAAATATATTATTTAATATGATTAGTGTTAAAATTAAACATATAATCTGTTAAACAC
>JAGHSS010000048.1 GCA_018065745.1 Candidatus Neoflavobacterium equi
CAAACAACACACTTTAAAATCATGAATGACACTACAACCATTTCATTAGATAAATACGGAATTAAGAACGCCATTGAAGTGATTCATAATCCAAGTTATGAATATCTATATGAGCAAGAATTAGATAAAAGTTTAGAAGGTTTTGAAAAAGGTCAACTTTCAGAACTAGGTGCTGTGAATGTGATGACAGGTGAGTTTACAGGTCGTTCTCCAAAAGACAAATACATTGTCTTGGATGAGGTTACTAAAGATACCATTTGGTGGACTTCTGAAAAAGCAGTAAATGACAACAAGCCAATTTCTCCAGAAACATGGGCTGCGCTTAAAGAAAACACTGTTTCTGAATTGTCAAACAAAAAGCTTTATGTAGTTGATGCTTTCTGTGGTGCAAATGCAGACACGCGTTTGAAAGTACGTTTCATTATGGAAGTAGCTTGGCAAGCACATTTTGTAAAAAACATGTTCATCAGACCAACAGAAGAGGAGTTAGCTAACTTTGGCGAGCCTGACTTTGTTGTAATCAACGGTTCTAAAACAAGCTTCAAAAATTATAAAGAGCACAATTTAAATTCTGAAGTATATATTGCTTTCAACCTGACTGAGAAAATCCAATTGATTGGTGGAACTTGGTATGGTGGAGAGATGAAAAAAGGGTTGTTCTCTATGATGAACTACTATTTACCACTACAGGGAATTGCTTCCATGCACTGTTCAGCTAACAAAGGTGTTGCTGGAGACGTTGCTGTGTTTTTTGGATTGTCTGGTACAGGAAAAACAACGCTTTCAACAGATCCAAAACGCGAATTGATTGGTGATGATGAGCACGGATGGGACAACGACGGAGTTTTCAACTTTGAAGGTGGATGTTATGCGAAGACTATTGATTTGAGCAAAGAGCACGAACCGGAAATTTATGGTGCGATTAGAAAAAATGCACTGTTGGAAAACGTGACCTTGGATGAAAATGGAAAAATTGATTTCAAAGACGGTTCAGTAACACAAAACACACGTGTTTCTTACCCAATTGAATTCATTGACAATATTGTGCGCCCAGTTTCTAAAGCGGGACACGCTAAAAAAGTAATCTTCTTGACTGCAGATGCTTTTGGAGTGATGCCTCCAGTGTCTAAATTGACACCTGAGCAAACAAAATATTACTTCTTGTCTGGGTTTACAGCAAAATTAGCTGGAACAGAAAGAGGAGTTACCAAACCTGAGCCAACATTCTCAGCTTGTTTTGGTAAGGCGTTCTTATCGCTTCACCCAACAAAATATGGAGAAGAATTGGTTAAGAAGATGGAAGAGCACCAAGCAACAGCTTATATGGTGAATACAGGATGGAATGGTACAGGAAAACGCATCTCTATCAAAGATACTCGTGCAATTATTGATGCGATCTTAGACGGTTCTATTGAGCAGGCTGAGACAACAAATGTACCGGTGTTTAACTTTGCAGTTCCAACATCTTTACCAGGAGTACACACAGAAATTTTAGACCCTAGAAATACGTATGCTGACCCAACAGAATGGGATACAAAAGCAACAGATTTAGCTGGGCTATTTATCAAGAACTTTGTCCAGTATACAGACAATGAAGAAGGTAAGAGTTTAGTAGCTGTAGGGCCTCAATTATAAGAGAAAATCACATAAAAAAGGACGATTTCAAATTTGAAATCGTCCTTTTTTTTATGGAAAACAACCATTAAAAAAACGACCACTTATGTGAATAAGTGGTCGTTTTTTTTATTTATTTGCTTCCTTGCAATACTTTTCAATAGCCATCGTCATTGATGGTGTTTCAGGGCTTGGAGCCATTACGTCAACGCGTAATTTGTGGTCCAAAGCTTCTTTTTGAGTCGTACTTCCAAAAACAGCAATTCGTGTTTCGTTTTGTACAAAATCTGGGAAATTCTTAAATAAAGACTTAATTCCTGTTGGGCTAAAGAAACATAGCATGTCATATTTAACATCTGCTAAATCTGACAAGTCGCTCATTACCGTTCTATAAAAGATACCAGGCGTCCAATCTAATTTTAAACCGTCAAGTGTTGGTGGAATATCCGGGTTCAATTGATCTGATCCAGGCATTAAAAACTTTTCATCTTTATATTTCTTGAATAAAGTTGAAAGATCTTTAAAGTCTTTTTGACCCACATAAATCTTGCGCTTTCTGTAGACAACGTACTTTTGTAAATAAAAAGCAATGGCTTCCGACTGACAAAAATATTTTAAATCTTCAGGCACCTTATAACGCATTTCTTCAGCGACTCTGAAAAAATGGTCAATGGAATTTTTGCTCGTCAAAATAATTGAAGTGAAATTGTTCAAATCAATTTTTTGCTGTCTGATCTCTTTCGCTGGTACTCCCTCTACATGAACAAAAGGTCTAAAGTCTATTTTGACTTTCATACGCTGAGAAAGTTCAAAATAAGGTGAATTTTCTACTTTAGGTTCTGGCTGAGACACCAAAATTGTTTTCACTTTCATATCTTACTAAACTTTTTATTCTAACTTTTAGTG
>JAGHSS010000040.1 GCA_018065745.1 Candidatus Neoflavobacterium equi
ATATAAAGCTATGTTGAAAAAAATTAGTAAACCGTTTTTTTTTGCTTTAGCACTATTTATAATTTTGACTTCAGCAAATTTTATCGACAATGAAATTATCCAAGTTGATTGTAGATGGAGAACAATTTACACACATGCTAATGGGGATGTTTCCTATACAGATTGGACTTATGGTAAATGTAATGTGACAATAGATGACGATGGTAATAGAGCGTTACTCCCATCACATAATTAAATGAAATGATAGTTACTAATTATAGAAACTATCATTTCGTTTTTAATAATTAAGCCATGAAAAACTTTTTAATCCTTCTTGTGTTTTTTTTGCCATGGTGGACCACGGCACAACCTCTACAACCGCATCACGGAATATTTTCCATAAAGGTGGACTACAACTTCCTGTATGAACATAGTGAACCTGATCATGGGATTCACTACGAACTGTATTTGAATGACAAATACAGTTTGTACCGCATGTTGGCTATCAACAAAAAACAACAGGTTTCCCACAGTGCCACTGGAGAAATATCAATCAGGGAATATCCAAATTCAAAAAATGCAGCATATTACCTCACAGATCTTCAATCAAAGCAACTGCTGTTCAGAGAAAACATAGCTTTTGTCAATCACTATTTTGAAGAAATTCCACCAAAAATCCAATGGACAGTCCACAATCAAACCAAGAAAATTGGAACCCATATCTGTAAAAAAGCCACTGGAAAATTCAGAGGTAGAACATATACCGCTTGGTTTACAGAGGCTATTCCAACCAATGCTGGTCCCTTCAAATTCCACGGTCTTCAAGGACTAACGCTAGAAATTACGGAAGACACAGGATATTTCTCCATAAAAGCTACCAAAATAACCACTGCATTGCGAACAGATTTAAGCAGTGATATAAAACTGATTAAAACACATACAAAAAGATCAGACATGACCACCTACCAAAGGTTACAAAAAAGAATGCATGAGGACAGAACCAATTATATGAATTCTAAAATCCCAAAAGGAAGTCCCAAATTTATACTTACACCAGTTGACGAGAGAAAATTCATTGAAATATTCGAATGACAAAACGCTGATATTATGAAACGCCTGTATAAAATTGGATGCTGCATCTGCTTCTTAGCATTCCCATTCCAAAATGACATACACAGTCAAGAAGTGTATGTCCAGGTCCTGGATTCCTTGTCTCGCCCAATCCCAGATGCACGCATTCTAGTTTTGGTGAAAGACGAAGTGAAATTTACGCATTACACCAACGCCAACGGTCAACTATCCTTTGTCCTTCCTCCGCATAAACAGTATACTGTGGTGTGTTCTGCATTGGAATTTGAAACACAAACAAGAAAAATTACTACAGACTCAAAAAAAATCTTGTCCCTGCACTATGTGCTCCAAAGAAAAGTGCAGCAGTTGGAAGAAGTGCTCATTACACAAGCAATCACCCAAAAAGGGGATACATTAAAATACAACGTCGCTCATTTCAAAGAGGGGAATGAACGGGTATTGGAAGAATTGCTCAAAAAAATTCCAAACATCAGTGTGGATGAGCTAGGAGGCATCAAGGTAGGGAACAAATCCATTGAAGCCATCCTCCTTGACGGTGAGGATTTATTAGAAAAAGGGTACAAAATACTCAGCAAGAATTTGCCTGCATCCCAAATTGAACAAGTGCAGGTACTGTATAAATTTTCAAACAACAAACAACTAAAAGACATAGAACAAAGTGACAAGGTCGCATTGAACTTGGTGTTTGATGAGGCTGCTAAAAGTAGCTGGTTTGGGAATACCACTGCAGCAAACAACCTGTTGGCAGCAGAACGCTATGACCTGAGAGCAAACGCATTGCGGTTTAATAAAACAAATAAATTTTATGGCCTTGCGAATTTCAACACTGTGGGCTATAGAGCAGTATCAGATCTGAGCTCCATATTTGCAAGCTCAAACAGCTATGCAGAAAGTCAATCTGCCAACATACCAAACTTGATTCACGTCACTCCAAATACCCCTCAAATCAAAGATGACCGCATAAATTTCAACAATGACAAGCTCCTGTCTTTCAACAACAGTTACACCATCAACCCAAAAAACAGAATAAAAATCATCAGTATTTGGAATACAGACCGCAATCAGTTTTACAGTGACAGTAGGTATCACTTTGATGACGGAGTGGAACAGTTCTCAAATACTGAAAATCACCAGGTCCATAAAGCGGCGAACAACACCACTTTAAAGATAGATTGGGTATCAGATTTGAGTAAAAACACAGAATTCAACATCACCGCAACCCAACATAATGACAACCAAAAGGACCGCGGAAGATTGGTTTTCAACCAGTTTCAAACGGCAGAAGATTTACAATCTAAAACAGCACATACAAGTTTTCAATTTTTAATTACTTCCAAAGTCTCAAAAACCACCGTTTGGCAATTTTCAGGAAATTACACCCATCAAAACAACGTTCAAGAGTACTTGATGCAACCCAATGTCTATGATTCTACAGCACAACCACTGCTACAAAATCTGGCAACACAGATCTCCTATACAGGGTTTCAAGCCATGGCATACAAGAAAATTAACACCAACCACCTTTTGGAGTGGACCACCCAAATCAACCTCCAAAGCCAAAGACTCCAATCAGCACTTAACTACCAGCCCATGCAAGATCACGTTGTCACCCTCCCCTGGACAGCGTTACAGTGGAACGAAAACAGCCTGATGCTCCACCAAAATAAATACACGTCTCTCCTGCATCATACCTATTCCTGGAGCAATTACAGCATTTCAACCGGCATCAACACCAGCCTGTTGCAGCAACGAGAAACCGTCAGCAACAACCAAAAACAATGGATTAACCTCCAGCCAAATCTGAAGTTTTTGTGGAACATCAACCGCATCTCAGAATTACAGCTGACATATCAACGGTTCAATCAAAGCCTTCCCATTCATGAAATGTATGCAGCCCCCATTCACATCGCATTTAGAAATTTCATATCCGGACGGCACAGCCTCAATCAATTTCAAAATCAAAATGCGCGCTTTAATTACGAATACGGCAAAATCAGCAACCGTTTTTTTATGAACTTCCAAACGGGTATTAACCTGGAAAACCAATATCCTGCGCTGTCCATGACCACAACAACAGACAGGACATGGTCACAGATAGTCCTGCGCAAAAACAGGCAACTGTACTTTGTCAACAACGCATATAACTATTATATTTCCAAAATAAAATCCAACGTCAAACTCCAATGGGGCTGGAATAAAAACAGATATGAAAACTGCATCAATACGCTTGGATGGAGAAAAGTAAACCAAGAAGTCGTGCAATACGGTATGGAGTACCAATCGGGATTCTCCTCAGCAGTTCAATTTTCATTGGCTTCCAATTGGCAACAAGTCAAATACCAGGCTCAAACCTCCAATCAATACACCAACAACAGAAGCAGCCTCCAAATAAATTGGGAGATCTACAAAAGCAACAAGCTGCAGCTCATTACAGACTATTACCACTTTGGGAACATCACAAACGCACCTAAAAACTATGTGTTTACAGATCTTCAATACCACATAAAACTGAACGATAAAGTGCAATACTCCACCATTTTATACAATTTATTTAATACAGATAAATTTGTCAATTACCATTTGACAGATCTCAGCAGTTCTGAAACGCAATATCAATTGCTGGGTAGATACCTGCTGCTGAGACTCGACATCGATTTATAAGCGTAAATTTTATAAAAAATAAATACAAATAGTGAACTTATTAAGACATTAAGACCTTTACTGCTTTAAATCACTTATGTTTTATTTATATTTGTATAAACCCAAGCACATCCAAATGAGAAAAATATACCTGTTATTATTATTAGCACTAGCAACTACATCCATTTACGCACAAAAGAAAGAAAAGATCAAAGGATCAAAAATTGTCACGGTAACACAAAAAGAAGTAGAGCCGTTTGAGAATTTAGAGATTTTGGACAATTTGGAAATTTTTATCGTCAAGGGAGACAAGCAAGGATTAGAAATAGAGGCAGATGACAATTTGCACGACGCGTTGACGGCTTCCATTTCTGGAAACACCTTAACTTTGAGTGCTTTAAAAGAAGTTTCAGGAGCTAAAAAATTCAGTATCCGTTTGACTTATACCTCAGACTTAAAACTCATCACGGTTAAAAACGACGCCCAGCTAAATGCGTTAATGACGCTAACGGCAGACAATGTAACGGTTAAGAATTTTGACAATTCAAGATCATATTTAAATGTGGACGCTCCGGTTTTCACCCTGATCATGACAGATAAGAGCAAAGGAGAATTGAATGTCAAATCAAAATCAACGACCTTGAATTTGAGTAAAAGCGTTTCATTGAAAGCCTTGGTTCAAGCAGAAGATTTAAAAGTAGATTTGTATCAAAAAGCAACCACTACCTTGGAAGGAGATACCCAACAAGCAAGATATCGTTTGGACAACAACAGCAGTTTGACCGCAAAAAAGATGACCACTATACAAGCAGAGATTGCCACTGAAGGATATGCATCCGCAAGTGTGCAAGCCACAGAAAGTTTAAAAATCAGCGCTTCTGGAAAGTCTGAAATTCAAATTTACGGAACACCAAAAATGGAATTGACAGAATTCAGAGATACTGCAACACTTTACAAAAAACAGTAATATTGTATTCACATATATATACATAAAAAAATGCCTCATCACAGATGAGGCATTTTTTATGCTTTTAAAGGTGCTATGTTATTCCAAACTTCCCAAATAACGTTCTGCATCCAAGGCTGCAATACATCCAGATCCCGCTGCCGTGATCGCCTGTCTGTAATCTTTATCTTGAACATCTCCGCAGGCAAATACCCCAGGAACATTTGTTTTGCTTGACTTACCTTCCGTAATCAAATACCCCACTTCATCCATAGTCAGTACATTGGCAAAGATATCAGTATTGGGTTTGTGACCAATAGCCACAAAGAAACCTGTAGCTGGAATTTCAGTTTCCACACCAGAAGCGCGGTTAACCACCTTAACACCAGTAACTACTTGACCATCACCCAAAACTTCAACAGTTTCTGTATGCATCAAAATTTCAATATTTTCAGTGTGTCTCACACGTTCTTCCATAATTTTAGAAGCTCTAAATTGCTCACTACGCACCAACATGGTTACTTTTTTACACAATTTAGACAAATAGTGTGCTTCTTCACAAGCGCTATCTCCAGCACCAACAATTACCACCTCTTGATTTCTGTAGAAGAATCCATCACAAACGGCACAGGCAGAAACTCCACCACCCAATTGTAAGTATTTTTGTTCAGAAGGCAATCCCAAATATTTAGCAGTTGCTCCAGTTGAGATAATCACGGTGTCTGCGTGTAACTCCAAGGTATCATTGATCCAAACTTTCTTGATTGGTTCAGAGAAATCCATCTTTGTTGCCCATCCATCTCTCACATCTGTACCAAAACGTTTTGCTTGAGCTTGAAGTTGCATCATCATTTCTGGTCCCGTCACACCCTCTGGGTATCCTGGGAAATTCTCCACCTCATTTGTTGTTGTTAGCTGACCACCAGGTTGCATTCCCTGATACATTACAGGAAACATATTTGCGCGCGCTGCATAGATTGCTGCGGTATATCCTGCAGGTCCAGATCCAATGATCAAACATTTAATTCGTTCTATAGTAGTTGACATAATGTTATAATAAATTGATAGGATACAAATGTAACCAAACAAACTAACAATAAAAACAGGGGGTGATTACTTTTAACAATTATGAAATAAAAAAAAACTTTAAAAAACGCTTGCAGAATTTAAATAAAGTCTTACTTTTGCACCGCAATACTGAAGAACACGGGGTGTAGCGTAGCCCGGTTATCGCGCCTGCTTTGGGAGC
>JAGHSS010000217.1 GCA_018065745.1 Candidatus Neoflavobacterium equi
GTAGTTTTGAAACGTCAAAAATCAAGCCATATTTTTACAAAAATAGTATTTAAACCGTTGCGTACAAACTTATTTCATATCGTTTTATCCTCATGCTTCCTTTTAGGAAGTTATTCTAATTTGTATTCTCAGGAATTACAGAAAAAAAATCTGAACATTTCAGCAAAGAAAATGAGTGATACCTTATCAATTAATCAAAAATCTAAGACTGATTCTACAGTTTTGGCAAAAAATGATACGGTCAAAAAATCTAAAAATTTATTAGAAAACATCGTTCATAGAACTGCTAAGGACTATGAAAGTTTAAACCAAAAGAAAAAGGAGATGACGCTTTACAACCAAGCGCACATCACCTATACCGATGTGGATTTAACTGCGGGTAAAATTGTCATCAACTATGACAAGGATGAAATCTATGCAGGACGCATCAAAGACAGTTTGGGGAATTTGACTCAAAGACCGGTTTTCAAACAAGGAAACAGCGTTATTGAACCAGACTCGATTCGCTTCAACACCAAGACCAAAAAGGCTTTGGTGTGGAATACACGCACCACACAGCAGGATTTTAAAATCAGAGCTGACATCAGTAAACGTGTGAACGATTCTGTATATTACATGAAAAATGCACGTTTCACAACATCTGAAGATATTGACAACCCAGAATACTACTTCTTGGCGCGCAAAATTAAATTTGTCCCTGGTAAAAAGGTCGTTGTTGGATTCACCAATATGGTGATTGCAGACGTACCAACGCCAATCGCCTTGCCTTTTGCCTATTTCCCGATGACGGACAAGGCCGTTTCTGGATTTATCATCCCAAGTTTTGGGGACACCAACCAACAGGGATACTACCTGCAAAATGGAGGGTATTACTTTGCGCTTTCTGACCACTATGACTTGACCGTTCTTGGGGATTACTACACCAACGGTTCCTATGCCATGCGTTTTGAATCCAGCTATGCCCAACGTTACAAATTCAAAGGGCATTTCAACGTGCGTTTTGAAAACCAAATTTTCAGCGAACGTGGATTCCCTGATTACACCAAGTCAAACAATTACAACATCCAGTGGAATCACACCCAGGATGCCAAAGCAAATCCCTACTCTACTTTCAGTGCTTCTGTCAACTTGGGTAGTAGTAAGTATTTCAGACAGTCCTTGAACCAAGCCAATTTGGGGGCCAATTTGAACAACACCATGAACTCATCTGTAACGTACAACAGAAGATTCCAAACGGTACCAGAAATCAATTTTGCCATTGCAGCAACGCATATGCAAAACACCAATACAGAACAAATTTCCATGACCTTGCCGTCGCTTCAATTAAACGTGGACCGCGTCTACCCTTTTGCAAGCAAAAACGAATCCAAGCGTGGAATGATCAAAAACTTAAACCTGCAATACACTTTTAGAGGAGAAAACAGAATCAACACTACTGACAAGTTGTTCTTTACTTCTGAAATGTTTGACGGTGCCAAAACTGGAGCGCAACACAGCATTCCGATTTCAACAAACTTCAAGGTTTTCAAACACTTTAGTGTTTCTGCCGGAGGGACATTGAACGAATACTGGTATTTGAACTCGATTGAAAAATCTTATGACGCCCAACAAAATGCTGTGGTAACCAAAGACTTGAAAGGGTTTGAGCGCTACAACACCTACAATTTCAGTGCAAGTGTGGGAACAACCATTTATGGAACGTTTAACTTTGGTGATGACAGCAGAATTCAAGCCATCAGACACACCATCAGACCAAATATTTCGTATTCCTACACCCCAAGTTTTGACAAGTATTATGACACCTATGCCATGGATGCTTCAGGAACTAATTATGGTGACTACACCAAGTTTGAAGGGGGCATGTTTGGAACGCCGTCAAGATCTTACAGCAACACGATGGGAATCAACATCGGGAACAGTTTTGAAGCCAAAGTGCGCGACAAGGATGAAACCAAGACAGAGGCTAAAAAAGTGATGTTGTTGAATTCATTGAACTTCCAAACAACCTATAACTTTGCAGCAGATTCTTTGGCGTTGTCGCCAATCAGAATTTCTGGAGGAACCAGTCTTTTTGACAACAAATTGGATTTGAACTTTGGAACAACATTGGATCCTTATGCGATTGACAATGCAGGAAGAAGAATTGACAAGTGGAATATGGACAACGGCGGAAGTTTATTCCGTATGACCTCTGCCAATTTAACGTTGAACTATGCTTTGAACAGCAAGGATTTTAGCGGTAGCGGATCTGACAAAGCCATCCAACAAAACGTAGACAACGGTGGACGTGGTGATGATTTGTTTGGACGTGCAGTTGACATGGCAGACCAACGCAAGAGTTTGTTTGACAAAGAAGGCAGTGAAGATGAAAATGAATCTGAGTTGTACAAATTAGTTATTCCATGGGATTTGCGCTTTGCCTACTCCCTGACGTACGGAAACAACAACAGAGAAAACAAGATTATTAACAACTCCTTGATGGTGTCAGGAAATGTGGACATCACCCCAATGTGGAAAGTGGGGATGTCATCAGGATATGACTTTGCCAACAAGGGAGTGACCTATACCCAACTGCGTTTTGAACGCGATTTGAAATCCTGGAGAATGAGTTTGAACTGGGTGCCGATTGGCGCTTATACAAGCTGGGGATTCTTCATCGGGATCAAGTCATCAGCGTTGAGCGACATCAAATGGGAAAAGAGAAGTTTACCTAACCGTAGTTTGAGATAAGAGATGAAAAAAATTATTTTTACTGAAAAAGCACCGGCTCCAATTGGGCCATACAGTCAAGGAACCGTGAGCAACGGAATTTTGTATACCTCTGGACAGATTGGGTTCAACCCAGAGACCAACGCCTTGGTTTTGGACAACATTGAAGCAGAGACAGAAATGGTTTTAAAGAATGTAAAAGCCATTGTTGAAGCAGCAGAATACAGCATGGAAGACGTGGTTAAAGCAACCATCTTTATCAGCGATATGGACAACTTTTCAAGAATCAACGCAGTCTATGCTCAGTTTTTCAACGAGGCTACTGCACCGGCAAGAGAATGCGTTCAGGTGGCTAAATTGCCAAGAAATGTCAACATTGAGATTTCTGTTATTGCAATTAAGTAGTCCGATATTTTATTATTCGCATACAAATATTTATTTTTGCAACAACAACACGCTGGATGCAGCGCAAGACAAGATATTAACAGTATAAAATACAAGTTTAAGAAATGATAATTAAGCCAAGAACAAGAGGATTTATTTGCCTTACTTCTCACCCAGAAGGAACTGCGCAAAACATCAAAAATCAGATTGAATATGTAAAGTCTAAGGGAGCGGTTGAAAACGGTCCTAAAAAGGTGTTGGTGATTGGTGCTTCTACAGGTTTTGGTATTGCATCAAGAATCAGTGCTGCTTTTGGATCTAACGCGGCAACTATTGGAGTTTTCTTTGAAAAGCCAGCAGCAGAAGGAAAACCTGGAACCGCTGGATGGTACAACTCTGCAGCTTTTGAAAAAGAAGCACACGCAGCTGGATTGTACGCTAAGAGCATCAACGGAGACGCATTTTCTGATGAAATCAAACAACAAACAATTGACTTGATCAAACAAGATTTAGGTCAGGTAGATTTGATTGTATATTCTTTGGCTTCCCCAAGAAGAACACACCCAAAAACAGGTGTTGCATATGCTTCTGTTTTAAAACCGATTGGAGATGTATTCTCTAACAAAACGGTTGATTTCCACACTGGAAAAGTAACTGAAGTGAGCATCAACCCTGCAGAAGGAGACGATATTGCAAACACCGTTGCCGTTATGGGAGGTGAAGACTGGAAGTTCTGGATTGAGGATATGAAAGCAGCAGGAGTTTTAGCAGAAGGTGTTAAAACGGTTGCTTATTCATACATCGGCCCTAAATTGACAGAGGCGATTTACAGAAATGGAACCATCGGTCAAGCAAAGAATGACATTGAGGCAACTGTGCCAGTAATCAATGAATTGCTTTCAGACTTAAACGGAGTTTCCTATGTTTCTGTTAACAAAGCCTTGGTAACCCAATCAAGCTCTGCCATTCCAGTAGTGCCGTTGTACATCTCTTTGTTGTTCAAAGTCATGAAAGAGAAAAACATCCACGAAGGAACAATTGAGCAAATGCAACGCCTTTTCGCTGAGCGCTTGTACAACCCAGCTGGAGTACCGTTGGATGAAGCAGGACGCATCAGAGTTGACGATTTGGAGATGCGTGAAGACGTTCAAGAAGCAGTAGCGAAACTTTGGGCAGAAGCAACATCAGAAAACCTGGCAGAGATTTCAGATATTGAAGGATACCGCAGAGATTTCTTCCAATTGTTTGGATTTGAAATGGACGGCGTTGACTATGAAGCTGAATCTGATGAAATGGTTGGAGTTGAAAGCATCAAAGCATAATCACATATACAAAAAAGCAGTTCTTAACGGAGCTGCTTTTTTTTTGTGCCTTTTTCCAAGATTTTGACTTGATATTGCAATTGAGTTGAAGTAACAATTTGGGTTGATCTGGTTTTGATCTGGTTTTTATGTAAACGACTTGATTTAAGGTTGTTTTTAGGGCGGCTCCGCCCCTCGCTGCGCTCGCAGCTACGGGCTTTCCGCTGTATCTTTTTCATCGGCTAACGCCTCAGAAAAAGGATGCCGCTGCAATCCCTGCCGCTTCCCTACTTTGAATTTTCAAAGTTCAATAGTGTTTATTGAACAATGTTCTTGGAGGCTTTTGTAATTTCATACGGTTTATAGAAGCTCTTTTTAAAATACCTTACTTATAAAATAATTGGAAAATTGATTGAACGACATTCCATGAAATCCCAGATATTTATTATTCCCCAGCAACCATCGTTTCCCGATGCACACAAGCGTTAGCGGTTGAAGCGGCATCCTTTTGGGAGGCTCTGCCGACCAAAAGATACAGCGGAAGACGCGACGCCTTTACAAACGACGTCAGGAGGTTTTGAAGGCGAACGCCCGCTTGATTAAACACCAATATACAATCCAATCTCCGAGCGTCTATATATACTTTTTTTAGCCAATAAAAGTGACAGCCCATTTAAAATATCGAACAAAAAAAAAGCACTGTTTGTACAGTGCTTATTGGTATGAATAAATGAAATATGGAATCGTAAAATGAATTTTA
>JAGHSS010000212.1 GCA_018065745.1 Candidatus Neoflavobacterium equi
GTTCTTACCTTTACAAAAAAAAACGATATGCATCAAAAAAGCGATCCATTACACGGAGTTACTCTGGCTCAAATTCTAGAATTTTTATTGGCACATTACAAAACGTTTGATGCGCTAGGTCAGTTGGTAAATATCAAGTGTTTTAAGGAAAACCCCAGCATAAAATCTTCTCTGAATTTTTTGAGAAAAACCCCATGGGCTCGTGAGAAGGTGGAGATGTTATATATTAAAGCATTACGCGACTCTAAAAAACTATAAAAAAAGGCAGCTGTAATAATCTCAGCTGCCTTTTTCAATTAATATTTTCCTGATCTATTTGGTTCTTTTACTTCCGGCCAAAGGATGTCATTCCCCTTGTTGTCTTTGCCCAAGTCAATGCGTTCCTTAGATATTTGATTTGGATCTTCAGAAGCTTTGTAAGCTAAAATGGCAATTAAAATGGCATTTTTTTGAACTTCGTCAAATACTATTTTGTCGTATGTATCGCGTTGTGTATGCCAGGTGTAAGGACCATAACCCCAATTCTGTGCGCCAAGCATAAAAGCAGGAGCACCTGCTGCTACAAATGAGGCATGATCTGATCCTCCACTTGAAGGAGCACCAGGATAGGTAGTTTTTATTTCATTTCTGATATCTGCTGGTACGGCATCCAACCAACTTCCCAAGAATTTATAAGAGTGTAAGAACCCTTGTCCGTTCAAACTTACAGTTCTTCCTGTTCCACTGTCTTGGTTGAAGACAGCAACGGTGTTTTTGATAATTTCTGGATGATCTGCTACAAATGCTCTAGATCCATTCAATCCCTGTTCTTCGCTTCCCCAGTTTCCAATAATGATGGTTCTCTTGTTGTTTGGCAATACCTTTTTCAGGATGCGTGCTGCCTCCATCATCGTGATGATCCCTGTTGCATTGTCAGTTGCACCAGTTCCACCGTCCCAACTGTCCAAGTGTGCAGATAAAATGATGTATTCATTTGGCAAGGTACTTCCCTTAATTTCAGATACCGTGTTGTACGTCTTTGATTGCCCTAAATCCTTAGAGTTTGCCGTAATCTTCATTTTAGGTTTCAAACCATTTTCAGCCAATCTGTAAAATGTTCCGTAATCTTCCAAAGAGATATCCACGGTTGGAATTTTTGTTGTTTTAGCTCCAAAAATTCGGTTTGCACCCATAGCACCAGCCCATTGACTCATGACAATTCCCTGTGCACCTGCTTTTTCCAAAGCAACGGCCAATGTATTGTTGTTATATCCGGTTTTTTTGATATTTTGATTCCATTGTTTGGTCTGTAAATCTCTGTCATTTTTCATCTTGTCAAAGCTTTCAGACGTTGCAAATTCCTTCCATTGGTGGTCCGGTCTTCCCGTTGGTTGTGGCATGGAAACCAAAACAATTTTTCCTTTTACCTGAGGTAGCCACTTCGCAAAACTCAAAGAGTCTTGAATGTGCTGTGGTAATGTGATTACTTCTGCTTCAACGCCCTTGCTTTTAGTAGCTGGACTCCAAGCCAATTGCATTCCTTCAATAGACTTGATTCGGGGTGAAGTCATTTCAATTTGAGTAGTACCTCTTTGCCAAGATTTCCAAACGCCATAGGCTTCATTTTTGGAGGGTATACCCAGGGCTGTATATTGAGAAACCACCCAGTCATGAGCCTGTTGCATCTGTGGAGATCCCACCAAACGCGGCCCAATCACATCAGTCAATTCAAAAGCATATTTTGGAAGGTGAGAATTTGTAGTAGCCTCTTTAACTATAGCGTCCACAATAGGATCTGTCTGCTGTGCAGAAACAGTTGCCGTGATGCAGAATAGTGAAAGTCCATAAATTAAGTTTGTTTTTTTGTACATAGTAGTTGATTTTTTCAACTAGCAAAATACAAAATTATACTATAATTC
>JAGHSS010000390.1 GCA_018065745.1 Candidatus Neoflavobacterium equi
TCCTTACCTTCTTATATAAAATATTAAGTTTAAATAGGTATTGCCTCATACAAGTTTAAAAATGGCAAAAAATAAAACAACACATACCGGACAAGATATTGATGCTTTCATCAATTCATACGTTGATGTTGATCAAAAGAAAAAAGATGCGTATGCCCTTATGGATTTGCTGCAACAATGGTCTGGTGAAGAACCTAAAATGTGGGGACCCAGCATCATTGGTTTTGGTATGTATCACTACAAATACAACAGCGGACATGAGGGAGATGCTCCTATCCTCGCCTTTTCACCCAGAAAAACAGCTTTGACGTTTTATGTGTATTCTGATACAGCGCGCAGCAAGGAGCTGTTGTCTGTATTGGGGAAATACAAAATGAGTAAAGCCTGCATCTATGTAAAAAAGCTGGAGGACATATCATTGGAGGCTTTGGAAGAACTCTGTCAAGAAACGATTAAATACATCAGTGAACACCACGTTTGTTCTTGCGAGGGTAAAGATTAAACCCCTAATAAATTATACACCTACTGTCTTTTTAGCTGTTGCTAATTTCTTGTCTACCTTGCTAAATTAAATTTCAATTACGGTTTTCCTCAAAGAAATTACTTCACAATTTTCTAATTTGGTCCGAAATTTATTTTAAAACTCGGAGAATACAATCTACCCAAATACTTTGTATTACTTCAATTTTAAACGGAACCTATACTAAAACTCATTAGAAAATTTAAAATGTATAAAAGTTTATATTCACTGCTATTAGTCGTGTTACTATCATCCTGTGCTAAAGAAATTGAAAAAGACATTGAGCCACAACAAGCATCAAGTATCTTTGAAAAATATAAAAGTGGTGTCGTATTAATTGTAAGTCAATACTATTATGAAATTGATGCAGATGGACATACGTTTTACTACTGCCCTACAAGTGATGACAAAATATTGTTTACGAAAGAGGACGCAATAAATAATTTATCAATGTCTACAGGTACGGGATTTATCATATCAGAAAATGGAGAAATCATTACAAACAATCACGTTGTAAATCACAAGGATGAAGATTACAAGATTTTTGTAGTTGACTTGTATGAAAATCTAAAATCCGGAATATTTCAACAAATTACCCAGTATAACGATACCATTCAAAATATTCAATCAGAATACTATTCCTATTCTGAATACATGCATGAGATAGAAAAAGAGACGCATAAAAGAAATTATCTAAGAGCCCTTGAAGAGAAATCTAACCTTGTAGACATGTTTCGACAACTTGAAAATACAGATTTATCAAAATTAAATTCTAAGCTTGTCATTCATCATCTAGGTATTGCATATAATGATACCCATGTAACACAGGTAGACGATTTGCAAGAATGCGTTGTTATAAAAACATCTGAAGATCCAAAAGTTGATTTGGCCATGATACAAACTAAAACCAAAACGTTTAATATCGCTCCAAAAGCAATTTTCAACTTTAAAGACAACAATCCCAATATTGCAGCAAACCCTGAAAAACACAGTGAAAGAGATATAAAAAATCCTGTCAAAATCAATGAAGACGTTTATATGATTGGATTTAATAAAGGGTTTGTAATTGCAAGCACAAAACAGGGAATCAAGTCTCAGTTTACCAGCGGTAAAATTAGCCAAGAAAATGATGGAGAACGATTATTGTATACGATTCCTACTTTGGAAGGTTCAAGTGGGAGCCCAATCGTAGATAAATGGGGTAATTTGGTTGGTGTTAACTTTGCGAAAATTACAAACAGTCAAAATTTTAGCTTTGGAGTACCAGTAGATGCTGTAAAGAAATTCTATGAGGAATAAATGAATTACAGCATTTATTTAAATGATAATTCTAAACAAATCACAATGCGTGCTATTTTGGAGATTCTTTACAAAGAATGGAACTTGCAAAGTGCGTTATTCACCATTTAGAATTGAATTAGGAAATCAAAAAAACTACTCCTAAATCAAAGGCCTGAACTGTCTCAATATTCAAAAGGAGTTCAAGTATTTGCGTGGAACAAGCTAAGGTGTCGTTTAGAAAAAACGAATCAACAACAACCTTACTTCCTTAACCTCTTTACTATTTTTCGAAATCCTTTGGATTTAACGGTCTTGCCAGCATCAGTCAATATTAAAAAAGCATAGTCTGGATATTGGGCGATCAACGTTTTTGCTTGTTCTATTCCTAAAACCATAATGGATGTGCTCAAGCCGTTGGCAATTTCTGACAGCGGACCAAAAACGGTCACACTTGTAATTCCAGTGGCTGGCCATCCGGTTTTGGGATTAATGATGTGACTGTAGCGCTTGTCTTCCCAGAGGATAAACTTTTCATAGGCTCCAGAGGTGGTTACAGCGCCATTGCGAAGTGAAACCACTTTTAAGGGCGTATTGCGCTTAAATGGATTCGTAACTCCTATGCGCCATGGTTTCCCGTCCGCTTGACTGCCCCAGGTGGACAAATCTCCAGATGCATTGACTATCCCCCCTTCCACACCTTTAGATTTCAAAAAGTTGCGTCCGCGGTCTGCTGCATAGCCCTTTCCCGTTGCTCCAAAACCAATTTTCATCCCCTTATTTTTTAAGAAAATAGTCGTGTCTAATGGATTCAAAACGATGTTGCGATAATCCACCTTCGCTATGGATTGTTGGATTTGTTCTGCAGTTGGGATTTCATCTGTAGCACCATCAAACTTCCATATTTTGTCCATTGCTGCAATGCTGATGTCAAAGGCACCGGCTGTGTTATCTGAAAATTGCAATGCCCTTTTGGCAAGCTGAAATACCTCCCAGCTGACTTTGACCGGTTGCAAACCCGACTGCTTATTTACTGCTGAGATCTGCGTTTCTGGTCGCCATTCTGAAATGGCATTTTCAATGCGTATCAACTCTGTAATGACATCGTCCACATGCTGATTTGCACGCTGCTCACTGTTGGACGTGACGGTAATATCAAATCGTGATCCCATCAAGAGGGTATCTCTTTTTACCGTTATCTGTGCCTGTGTGGAAAAAGCAATAGAGCAAACCACACATAAAAGCCCTAAATTTCTCAATAGCAATCTGTTTTTATTTGATTATTTTGTTTGATGGCTGCCAACGTCTTTTGAAGATGTGATTGACATATGCGGTCCAACTCCAATTCCACATCGCGCTGCATGGCCAAAGAACCACAAATCATGACAGTGTATCCAGCGTGAATTGCTTCTGCAATTCCCTCTTGATCTGCTTTAATCAAATCCATGACGTATTGCGGGACCAAAGCTCTTGAGAACGCAAATTTATAGGATGCCAATTGACTGTCTGCTTTGTACTGATTTAAAAGTGCTGCATATTTTTGAACGCTGTTGCTGTCCCTTTTAAAACCACAATACAGATGTACCGGAATGTGTTGAACATTTTCAGAAAGCATGCCTAAAAAGGGCGCGATTCCTGTCCCGTTTCCAATAAATAGAACTCCTGTAGCATTTTGAGGGAAATGAAAACTTTCATTTTGAATCCAAGAGGCTTTGATGGTCTGCTTTGACTGCAGTTGGAATAAATAATTTGACCCCAAACCACGGTCGTGAAGCTTGACAAAAAGACGGGTTTCCCCTTGCATTTGAGCGATGGAATAATAGCGTACGGTCGTATCCCTATTTGATGGATATACCGCCAACAAATCACCAGACTTTACAGTAACTCCCGTCGGCGTTTTTAGGCGTACTTCAAACAAATCCTCTTCCAAGGTCTCCGCTGGCGTATTCACGAGGGTAAAACGTTGTTTTTTAGGCGTTTTTTTCTGGTAGAAAGACGGAACTTCACTCAACTTGAACTTTGACGTTTGGTTGAATTCCTGAACCCACATCACAAATTCTTCCGTATTCCCATCATTTATTAGATGTAAAGGCACCAAAACATCGGCCCAGAAATAGGATTTTATCGTTTCAAATACTTTAATTCCAAAGGCACAGAAATCTGTGTATTGTTTGGAACCAAATGCAACTACCGCTACTTGGATGGGTTGTAAAGGTTCTTGTTTTTTTAATCTACCCAAGAAAAAATTACCATTTGAAGGGGCTTCACCCACTCCGTAGGTTGACGTGAAAATCAGAAGTCTGGAGGCATTGTCATACGCTTGGTAGGAATTCATAACATCCATATGCACCTTAAGCCCTTGAGATTGGAGTTGTTCAACTACTTTAGACGCAAAAAAACGGGTACTTCCCCCCTCTGATCCCACCAAAATAACAAATTCAGCTTCTTCTGGACTGCAGTTGTTTTTTGTGGAATTCTTCATGCGTTTGTACGTCATCACAAAGCCTGAATAAATAAAGAACAACAGGTGAATACAAGCCAATCCCAAAATGAGCGCCCACCACCAAGCTGTTCTTCCCGTATGCAAATTAAGAGACAAGCGCTCCAGCAATTTAAGCTCAGGCAGCAATTCACTTTTGGTAATTTGACCAGTGGACTGATTCACTTCTAGGATGCGGTCTTTTAATTTCAACACATATACTTCTTCCGCGTCATCAGAAAATGGAAATTCAATTTTTTCCACACGGTCCAAAGTGGTCGTCTTAAAAATTGGAAACGCTGCCAAATTAGAGGTGGTATTTGACCCGTTATTTTCAACTATTTCGATTTGGTTTTCTGGAGCTTTGACAATCTCAAAGCGCACCATAAACAAAAAGATTCCCGTCAGTGAAATCATCAAGATTGGAATTAGAAACAGACGTCCTCCAAAAATGTGATAAAACTGTGCAAAATAGTCCTTTTTGACCTTGCCCAAAAAGTGGCGTATTCCCAATTGTCTCTTGGCTATTAAAACCGCTCCCGTTAGGGTTATTAAAAGAAGTAAAACAGAAGCGATACCCACGATGAAACGACCGGTCTCATGTAGAAACAGGGATCTGTGAAGAGAGGTTACCCATTGTATGAACGCGGATTTCTCTTGAGGTTTGGACAAGACACGCCCATCAAGTGGGTTGACAATCACATGGACCTCTTCCCCTTCTTCATCAAAACCAGAAACTGAAACCACATCGTTATGGTCTACAGCAATTTCTAATATTTCAGGAAATTGGGATTTTAATATAGGCAAAGACTGAGCAATGGACACGTGGTCCAATTGCTCAGTCTGATAGGCTGGTAACTTTTCATCTAGTGCGTCATAGGCCAAAATAACACCTGTTGTAGCAGCAATAAAAATAAATAGACTCGACAACAGGGCGAGTGTAAAATGGGCTGTACGCCAAATAAATGAGGTCATTACGTTTATTTTACTTTAGATAATTTTACAAAGCGAATGTATCCTGTACCTTCCGTCTTTTGTGTTAAACCTTCCGTTGTCAATGGAATAACAACATCGTCTTTGTGATTTTTTTGATCTTCAACAGCAGATTCAAAAACCAATTTATATCCTTTGTCCAATTTAGATTCGTCAATACTGAAAGTAGTCATACTTCTGTCTCCAGCTGCAATGGACGCCCCAGTAACTGCACTCAATTTTTCTTTTTTCTTACCCAACTGCTTGTTCCACTCTTTGAAACCGTTGTACCACTGTTTGTCTGGCCCCATCATGTATAATGTTTTCTCGTATTTCCCCTGCGGGTCCACTAAAGAAACCACCACATAAGCTTCCAAACCTTTGTAGCTAGTCAATTGTAAAAGGCATTTGTATTTTTCTGATTGTGCAAAACCTTGTAAGGATAACATCAAACAGCATAAGGCAATCATTTTTGTATTTAATATCTTTTTCATCGTAATCTAATTTATATTTCTCATTATAAAGTGCATTGCATTAAATCAATGCACTTTTATAAGAACTCATCAAAATTTAATAATAACAGTAACGAAACTGGTTTATTTAAGGAAATCTAAAGGTGTTTTTGCTGCTTTTAATGTTTCATTATCTGATGCAAGATCAAAAGCGGTCTCGTCAAATTCTGTCATTATTGCTTTATTTGCTCCTTTAGAAACCAAATATTTTAAAATAACATCATCCTTAGCAGTTAAAGCAGCCTTGTGTAAAGCAGTCATTCCTTCACTGTTTTTAGCGTTAATGTCAATTTTTGTCTTTTCTAATAATTTTAATAATTTCATTTCTCCTTTAGCAACAGCAGTATGATATAAAGTAGCACCTCCCGCATTGATAGCGTCTAAAGAAACTCCTGCTTTTGATAAAGATGCTAACTTTGGATCAAAATCATCAACTTGGTTTCTTCCAGCAGGTTTGTATGATTGAAACAAATAATATGCCAAGGTATTCCCCGCTTTATCAACTGTTTTAGCATTTGCTTTATTTGAAATCAAATAGTCAATAACTGCTTCTGTATTTGAAGATACCGCTTCAGTTAAAGCTGAATTTCCTAATTTATTCACTGCATTTATATCTTTCACCTTTGGTAACAACATGCTCAATGTTGCCACATCAGCACCTTTTGCAGCTTCCATAAATACTGTATTCCCCTCCTTGTTCACTTGATTTACATCAACTCCTTTGTTTATGAAGTAGGTAATGATATCAGATTGGTCTTTTTTCTTAACAATATTGTGCAATACATTTTCACCATTAAAACCTACAGCTTTGGGATTTAGTTTTAATTCTTCAACCAAATATTTATAAGTATCTATTTTGTTCGCAGCAAAACGCGTACCCTCTGATGCGAAAATCAAGGTTTTATCTGTTGGTTTGATTCCTTTTTTAAGCAGTGCTTTCAAAATGTCCAAATTCCCCAAACGCGATGCATAATCAAAAGCATTACTTCCATTGGCATCCACATCTTTTAACGACAACCCTTTAGTAGTAAGGTAGGTCGCTAACTTAAGGTCTTTGTCATAAGGAATAGACATTAACAATAAAGTCGCATCTTTTTGGAATTTTTGTTTTGGATCATTTCCTGCTTTAAAGAACGTATCGTAGATTTCCACATTGGTCTGTCCATTACTAGCAGCAAAAGAAATTGGAGTAGCTCCTTTGTCATCTGTTCTGTTGATATCCGATCCTTTTTCAATCAAATACTTCACCAACGCAACATTGCCTTTGTTTGCTGCCCAATGCAGGTAAGTTCTACCGTCATGGGTATTCTTTTTAACTGAATTCCCCTCCTGCTCAATCAAATAGATGATCGTTTCTAGAGGTGCATTGTTGTTAATTGCCATACTCACCACATCGTGGTTTCCTTTGTTTGCTTCAGACGGACTATTCCCCTTTACAATTTCAGCTTTAACCGCTTCAACAGAAGGTGTTGTTTTCCAAAAATCAGCATTTAACATAGAACTTTGAGCGCTTGCGAAAAGTGAAAACAGAAAAAATGCAGATACAAATATTCTTTTCATCAGATAGTATTGTTTATAGTTAATGATGTAATAG
>JAGHSS010000377.1 GCA_018065745.1 Candidatus Neoflavobacterium equi
AATGGAATTTTTCGTTTTTATATGCGTTAATATTTTAAATTATGTCCCTATCTTTAAACTGCAAATTTAATCCTCAGTCCCATGTCAAAAAAGCATATTTATTTTAAGCGTTATTATAAGTTGTTTGCCTACACCCGTCAAAATTTAAACAAGGATGAGATTCTTGATAAAATGTTAAACGATTCAGAATTGGACTTAGAAACCTATTCATCTCGTACATTTAATCGGGATTTAATTGACATTGAAGAAATTTTTGGAATTTCAATTACTTTCAACAGATCCAAAGGGGTGTATGAAACCAATTCTGATTCTTTGGATCAGTCCAAACAAAACTTTTTGTATGCCTATGAAAATATGGAATTGATCAGACAGAGCGATGAAAACCAGCGCTATATTGTCTTGGAGGACCGTCAATTGACTGGAGTTGAAAACAGTTCTGTCATTTTGGATGCTTTAAAACAAAATCTGGCCTTACAATTCAATTACAAAAGTTTTACCGTGGCCAATTTTTCAAAAAGGTTGGTGCATCCCTTGGGATTAAAACAATACAAAAACAGGTGGTATTTGATGGCTGTAGAAGTTGAGGACAAGGAGGAGACAATCAAAAGTTTTGGTATGGACAGACTGAGCAATTTGGCATTGGCTAAATTGAAATCTGTTGTGCACAAGGATTATGATTTGAGAAAAGAATTCCAGCATATATACGGAATACAACGCGTCAAAGGGCAACAACCACAGGACATCTATCTAAAGTTAAATTCTCTTGCCGCTAAATATTTGGAAACATTGCCACTGCACAAATCTCAACGGGTATTGGAACGTTCTGAACAAGGGGTTACCTTTTCATTTCACGTGGCCATTAACACAGATTTGATTAAAGAGATTTCTATATTGGCTAAAGATATCATTGAGATAAAACCCCAATCCTTAAAAGAAAAAGTTATAGAGGAATTGACACAGGGTTTAATCCACCTCAAGAGAAATTTGTAGCTTTAACTGTTTCTTCTTCCTTTCAAAAAGTGTATATTAGAGAAAGGCACTGGGTATGAGGGAGGAATTTTTACATTTTGTGTGGCGTCATAAATTATTTGACATGATCAATTTGGCTACAGTTGATGGGGCAGCGGTTCAGGTTTTAAGCGTGGGAAATTATACAGGACTTGCGGGTCCTGATTTTGTTCAAGCAAAAATGTACATCGGTAAACAACTGTGGTATGGTTCTGTGGAGTTACATACCAAAGCGTCAGATTGGTATGTGCATGGGCATGAACTGGATCCCCATTACAACAATGTCATCCTTCACGTGGTTTGGGAATTTGATTTGCCCATATTTACTTCTAAAAATGCGTGTATTCCCACGGTAGTATTGTCTGGTTTTGTACAGACAGATTTGATATTGAGATATGAGCATTTACTTGCTCAAAAAACACATATCAATTGTTTTAACCTGATTGATTTGGTTCCCCAGTATCACGTTTCACTGTGGAAAGAGCGTTTAATTGTGGAACGTCTGAATCAAAAACTCGTTTTTTTTACAGAATTGCTCAAACACACGGTCAACCATTGGGAGTTGGTGTGTATGTATGCACTGGCAAAAGGTTTTGGCTTGAATCAAAATGGGGCGTTGTTTGTAGAAATGATTCAAAAAATCCCAACTTCATATTTGTTGCAAGCGCAGCGGGATCCCTTGGATTTGGAAGCGGTGTTTTATGGTCTTTTGGGCATGCTTCCCTATGATGTACCGGATGTGTATTGTAGGGCTTTGGTTCACAAATATCAGGATTTCCAAAACAAATACCAGATAACAGCTGTGTTTGACCGGGTTCACTTTGCGAAGTTGAGACCTGAAAATTTCCCTACCATAAGATTGAGTCAGTTGGCGCATCTGTTGTGTGAAAAGCCGCAGTTGTTTTCACAGATCACCAGGTTGCAATCTGTGGGTGATTTGAAGGATCTCTTACTGGTTGCTGCCCATCCCTATTGGAATACACATTATGTATTTGGGGTGGAAGGGCGGGAACGCAAGAAAGTGACTTCTGCAAAATTTAGAGATTTGTTACTGATCAACGTTGTGTTGCCCATGAAATTTGCCTACTCAAAATCTGTAGGTGACTTGGTGGTTGATGACTATATAGAACTTCTTGAAGGTTTGCCTGCAGAACAGCATCAAGCGGCTGTCATGTTTAAAGAATTGGGACAGGAGGTTGAAAGTGCCTTTGATTCTCAGGCTTTTTTGTTCTTAAAAAAAATGTATTGCGATACCAATAATTGCTTAAATTGCCATATTGGAAATTACATATTGAGAACAGATGGGAATGATAACAAATATTAGACATTTTTTTGAAAAACACGGTTATGAGGTTTGCAGTAGACTTGCAGACAGACTGGGCATGCGCGTGAGTGCAGTGCGTCTATTTTTTGTATACCTTTCCTTTTTCACGGTTGGATTGGGATTTGGTTTGTACCTCACGTTGGCGTTTGTCTTGAAATTAAAAGACAAGGTGTATGCCAAGCGTTCTTCTGTTTTTGACCTGTAATTGACGCTGCTGGATCAGCGTTGCTGATCTGTACATCATGCGTTTTTTGTCTGCATTTACTTTTAAAAAGGAACAGTTTAAGGGAATCTATATCTTGGTTGCCCTAATTCTGAGTTTGCAATTTTTATATTGGTACTACACCATAAATCAGGTTGGTGCAGTTACATACACTGCTGAAGAACTTGCGTTCATCCAACAATTTCACCTCAAAGAAACAACAACTACCGCTGTTTCAATTTTTCCTTACAATCCAAATTTTATTACAGACTTCAAGGGATTCCAATT
Organism: Candidatus Neoflavobacterium equi; assembly: GCA_018065745.1. Classification (GTDB taxonomy): domain Bacteria; phylum Bacteroidota; class Bacteroidia; order Flavobacteriales; family Flavobacteriaceae; genus Flavobacterium; species Flavobacterium equi. Next base: position 2,823 of record JAGHSS010000377.1, read on the forward strand.
GGGATTATCTGTTTCTGAAATTGATAGGTTACACCGTTTTAGAGCTGACGGTAAATTTGTCAATTCTGCAGCTGCATTTCAAGAAGTCACGAAAGTTTCTGACAGCCTCCTGATGGTATTGGCTCCACATTTTAAATTCCCTGATTGGGTGACTGAAGCTGAAACAAAGAAATATGGAACTTTAAATAGCATTGATGTGGTTAAGAAAGATATTAATGCGGTCCTTGCATCAGATTTGATGGAGGTATCTGGAATTGGTCCTTTTTATGCTGAAAAAATACTAGAGCTCAAGGCAAAATATGGGGCTTTGAAAACTTTGGACCAATTGGATGAAATTTGGGGAATGCAGGAAAGCTTGATTCAAAAAATCAGTGTTTATTTTAAGGTGGATCCTTCTGATGATGGTATTCAAATTGAAATCAATGAAGCATCTGTAAAGGAGTTGATGCGGCTTCCTTACATCAATTATAAGATTGCGAGGGCGTTAGTGATTCACAGAAGTGCCTATGGGGCATTTAACTCAGAGGCTGATTTTATGCTGGTTGACAATTTTCCTATGGAGAAATATTCGATAATCTCTATGTATATAATCTTTTAAAAACATTCTTTTTTTTTTTGAATAATATAATTTAGAGGCTTTTTTAGTTTGGGATTTTATTATATTGCATGAAATTAAACAAACAAACTTACAATCTTAATTAAAATGAATTTTAAATACAATGAAACTCAGGCAATGATTGCGCAGTCCATTCGCGAATTTGCTGAAAAAGAAATACGACCAAATATCATGTTGTGGGATGAAGCACAAACGTTCCCGGTTCCTCTTTTCAAAAAATTGGGAGAAATGGGATTTATGGGTGTGTTGGTTCCTGAAGAACTTGGTGGATCTGGTTTAGGTTATCATGAATACATTACCATTGTTGAAGAAATTTCAAAGGTAGATCCATCTATCGGACTTTCTGTTGCAGCACATAACTCTTTGTGTACAAACCACATTTTGACTTTTGGTACTGAAGAGCAAAAGAAGAAATGGATTCCAAAATTGGCTACTGCAGAGTGGATTGGAGCTTGGGGATTGACAGAGCACAACACGGGTTCTGACGCTGGAGGAATGAGTACTACTGCGGTTAAAGATGGTGATCACTGGGTTTTGAATGGGGCTAAAAACTTTATTACACATGCCATTTCTGGAGATGTTGCTGTAGTAATTGTTCGCACAGGAGAAAAAGGGGATTCACACGGAATGACTGCTTTTGTTATTGAAAAAGGAACGCCAGGATTTTCATCTGGTAAGAAAGAAAATAAATTGGGAATGCGTGCTTCAGAAACTGCAGAATTGATTTTTGCGGACTGTAGAGTTCCTGATGCAAACCGTTTGGGTGAAGTTGGAGAAGGATTTATCCAAGCGATGAAGATTTTGGATGGTGGTAGAATTTCTATCGGGGCGCTTTCTTTGGGAATTGCAAAAGGGGCTTATGAAGCTGCTTTGAAATATTCTAAAGAGCGTGTTCAGTTTGGAAAGGCTATTGCAACATTCCAAGCGATCTCTTTCAAATTAGCTGATATGGCAACTGAGATTGAAGCTTCTGAATTGTTGTTGCACAAGGCAGCGTTTTTGAAAAACAACCACGAGCCTGTAACTACTATGGGAGCAATGGCTAAGATGTATGCTTCTGAAGTGTGTGTGAAAGCAGCTACTGAAGCAATTCAAATTCACGGTGGATATGGATATACAAAAGATTTCCCAGTGGAGAAATTCTTTAGAGATTCAAAATTGTGTACGATTGGTGAGGGAACAACGGAGATTCAAAAATTGGTTATTTCAAGAAATATCTTAAAATAGTATTTTCATAATTTTTGTGTTTACCGAAGTTGCAATAGCGTCAGGGATGGCAGCGGCATCCTTTTGGGAGGCTTTGCTGACCAAAAGATACAGCGGACAGCCCGACCCTGTGGAGTGCAACGGAACGGGTGACGCAAAAAAAAGTAAAAAATAATTGGATAAGTTAAAAAACTTCCTACCTTTGCAATCCAAATGAGAGGAGGTGTATAAAGTATGTTAATTATTCCAATTAAAGACGGTGAAAATATCGATAGAGCGTTAAAACGTTACAAACGTAAATTTGATAAAACTGGTACAGTTCGTCAACTAAGAGCGCGTCAGCAGTTCAACAAACCATCAGTGGTTAAAAGAGCTCGTAATCAGAAAGCAGCTTATGTTCAAGGATTAAGAGATGCTCTAGAAGCATAATTAATTTGAGACTTAAATTATAGCCGTTAAGGGCAAAGTTTTATAACTTTGTTTTTAACGGTTTTTTTATGCCCAATTATCACGGATGGATTATATCAAGGAGTTTTCAGAATATTTGTTACAGGAGCGCAATTATGCGTCTTTGACGGTGGGTGCGTATGTGAAAGATTTGGATTTTTTTAAAACATTTTTGGATTCACTGGAGGAGGATGTCACTTTGGTTGACTGTAGTTATGTATTTATTAGACGATGGATTGTTTCTATGGTGGATTCTGGGGTTGCGGCTGCGAGTGTGAATCGGAAGGTTTCGTCGTTGAAAGCTTATTATAATTTTTTGTGTCGGGTTGGGGTGTTGGAAGGCAGTCCGCTTTTGGGGCACAAATCTTTAAAGGTGGCCAAACGCGTTCAGGTTCCCTTTTCAGAGGTGGAGGTTGGAGCGGTGTTTTCTATATTTGAAACGGCTGACGATTTTGAAACGCTGCGGGATCAATTGATTTTGGAGTTGTTGTATTCCACGGGTATCAGGCGAGCGGAATTGATCAATTTGCGTGTTGACGGTTGTGATTTGGCTCAGGGGCAGCTCAAGGTTTTGGGAAAGCGCAACAAGGAGCGTGTTATACCATTATTGGATTGTACCGTAGTTGTACTGGGGTGTTATTTGGAAAAGCGTAAGGGTTTGGAAATAATAGTGGCAGGCGAATTGTTAATTTTAAACAAAAAGGGAAACAAAGTTAGTGAAACTTTTGTGTATCGATTAATAAATGGTTATTTTAGTGTAGTCTCTGAGAAGGTAAAGAAGAGCCCCCATGTATTGCGTCATTCATTTGCGACGCATTTGTTGAATAACGGGGCGGACTTGACTTCAGTTAAGGAGTTGTTGGGTCATTCAAGTTTGGCTTCTACGCAGGTGTATACCCACAGTAGTTTGGGTGCTTTGCAGGAGGTTCACAGGCGGGCTCATCCCCGAAACAAGGAGTAGTATTAACCAATAAAAATAACACTTATGAAAGTTAACATCCAAGCAGTTAATTTTAATGTTGATCGTAAGCTACTAGATTTTACGAATTCCAGATTAGAAAAGTTAGAAAAATTTTATGAAAAGGTAATTTCCATAGATGTATTTTTCAAGGTAGAGAATACCAGTGATAAGGAGAACAAACAGGTGGATATAAAGTTGGCCATTCCGGGAGAGGATTTGGTTGTAAAAAAGGTTGGTAAATCATTTGAAGAGGGTGTTGATACAGCGACAGATTCATTGGAGCGTTTGTTGATTCGCAAAAAGGAAAAAAGCAGGGATTAAGGCAAAAAAAATAAAAAAAAGATACTTTTTGTTTTGATTGATAAATAAAATATATACATTTGCAGTCCGTTAGAAATAGCGGACTGTTTAATTTCAACCCGTTAAAGCGGGTGGTATGAGCGGTAAGAAAATACTGGGGGAGATACTCAAGCGGCCAACGAGGGCAGACTGTAAATCTGCTGACTACGTCTTCGCAGGTTCGAATCCTGCTCTCCCCACGGAACTAGAATGCTAGTTTTTATATCAGCCGGCGTAGCTCAGGGGTAGAGTGCTTCCTTGGTAAGGAAGAGGTCACGAGTTCAAATCTCGTCGTTGGCTCATAAATTTAAGGCATTATATGACGCAATTGCCGGCGTAGCTCAGGGGTAGAGTGCTTCCTTGGTAAGGAAGAGGTCACGGGTTCAAATACCGTCGTTGGCTCGGTTTTAAAAAAAATTTGAACACTAATTATATAACTAAGATTAAATTATTAAATCATGGCAAAAGAAACATTCGACCGTTCGAAGCCTCACTTGAACATTGGTACAATTGGGCACGTTGACCACGGAAAAACAACATTAACAGCGGCTATCACTAAAGTTTTATCAGATGCAGGTTTCTCAGAAGCTAAATCATTTGACCAAATTGATAACGCTCCAGAAGAAAAAGAAAGAGGTATTACTATCAACACATCTCACGTTGAATATGCTACAGCTAACCGTCACTACGCTCACGTTGACTGTCCAGGTCACGCGGATTACGTAAAGAACATGGTAACTGGAGCTGCTCAAATGGATGGAGCTATCTTGGTTTGTGCTGCTACAGACGGACCAATGCCACAAACACGTGAGCACATCTTATTAGGACGCCAGGTTGGTGTGCCAAGAATGGTTGTGTTCTTGAACAAAGTGGATATGGTTGATGATCCAGAATTGTTAGAGTTAGTTGAAATGGAAATCCGTGATTTATTATCATTCTACAACTATGATGGTGATAATGGACCAGTTATTTCAGGTTCTGCATTAGGAGCTTTAAATGGTGAGCCAAAATGGGTTGAGACTGTATTGTCATTAATGGAAGCAGTTGATGCATGGATCGAAGAGCCAGTGCGTGATACTGAAAAACCATTCTTAATGCCAGTAGAGGATGTATTTACAATTACAGGACGTGGAACTGTTGCTACAGGACGTATCGAAACTGGAGTTGCTAATACAGGAGATCCAGTTGAGATCATTGGTATGGGAGCTGACAAATTGACTTCTACAATTACAGGAGTTGAGATGTTCCGTAAAATCCTTGACCGTGGAGAAGCTGGAGATAACGTAGGTTTATTATTGAGAGGTATTGACAAAGCTGATATCCGTCGTGGTATGGTTATCGTTAAGCCAGGATCTGTTAAACCACACGCTCACTTCAAAGCAGAGGTTTATATCTTGAAAAAAGAAGAAGGTGGACGTCACACTCCATTCCACAACAATTACCGTCCACAGTTCTACGTACGTACAACTGACGTAACTGGAACAATCACTTTACCAGAAGGTACTGAGATGGTTATGCCTGGGGATAACTTAACAATTGATGTTACTTTATTGTCTCCAATTGCATTATCAGTAGGTTTACGTTTCGCTATCCGTGAGGGTGGTAGAACAGTAGGTGCTGGTCAGGTAACTGAAATCTTAGACTAATTATTTGGTTTATATATAAAATCGGTAGTATATTTGCTACCGATTTTTTCACAGACGGGTGTAGTTCAAGGGTAGAATAGCGGTCTCCAAAACCGTTGATGGGGGTTCGAATCCCTCCACCCGTGCAAAAAAAAAGTATCATGACTAAAGTTGTTAATTACGTTTCAGAAGCTTTTGTAGAGCTTAAATCAAATGTGACTTGGCCAGAATGGGCTGAAGTGCAAAAGTTGACTATTGTTGTCGCAGTTTTTTCCGTTTTGTTTGCCTTGGCAACCTGGGGAGTTGATACGATTTTTGGTAGAGCTTTAGAAATTTTCTTTAATTGGTTAAAAGCTTAAAATTTTCTGATATGTCTGAAAACAATGTAAAAAAGTGGTATGTAGTAAGAGCAGTAAGCGGTCAAGAGAATAAAGTTAAAAATTATATTGAGACGGAAATTTCAAGACTGGGTATGCAAGACTATGTATCTCAGGTCTTAGTTCCTACTGAAAAGGTAGTTCAAGTCAAAGACGGAAAGAAAACAGTAAAAGAGCGCATTTATTTTCCAGGATATGTGATGATTGAGGCGAACTTGACGGGAGAGGTTCCTCACACGATAAAATCAATAGCAGGAGTTATTGGATTTTTGGGTGAAACAAGAGGAGGAGAGCCAGTACCGTTGCGTATGTCAGAGGTCAACCGCATGTTAGGAAAAGTGGATGAGTTGTCTGTATCTGTAGACAATGTATCAATTCCTTATGTATTAGGGGATACCGTTAAAGTAACAGACGGACCATTTAACGGTTTTAACGGAACAGTTGAAAACGTAAATGAAGAAAAGCGTAAACTAGAAGTAATGGTGAAAATCTTTGGAAGAAAGACCCCATTAGAGTTGAGTTTTATGCAAGTAGAAAAAATGTAAATATTAGTTACATATAAATCGCATCAATCGCTTCCAATTGAAAGATGTGCTTAATTTTTTAGAACAATGGCAAAAGAAATTAGTAAAGTAGTAAAACTACAAGTTAAGGGAGGTGCAGCGAACCCATCGCCACCGGTTGGACCTGCTTTGGGGGCTGCTGGAGTTAACATCATGGAGTTCTGTAAGCAATTTAATGCTAGAACACAAGATAAACCAGGCAAAGTTTTACCAGTACAAATTACAGTTTACAAAGACAAATCTTTTGACTTTGTTGTTAAAACACCACCTGCTGCTGTTCAATTATTAGAAGCTGC
>JAGHSS010000401.1 GCA_018065745.1 Candidatus Neoflavobacterium equi
CTTTAGGACTTTAATACATTAAGAATTATGGCTTTTGATATAGAAATGATTAAAAAGGTATATGAAAATATGCCTGCAAGAGTGGATAAAGCTCGTGAAGTAGTTGGACATCCATTGACTTTATCTGAAAAGATTTTGTATGCCCATTTGTGGGAGGGTAACCCATCTCAATCCTTTACGAGAGCTAAAGATTATGTAGATTTTGCTCCAGACCGCGTGGCTTGTCAAGATGCTACAGCTCAGATGGCGCTGTTGCAGTTCATGCACGCTGGTAAAAGTCAAGTCGCTGTTCCAACAACGGTACACTGTGATCACCTAATTCAAGCAAAAGTTGGTGCCAAAACAGATTTGGCCTTGGCCAATTCGCAATCCAAAGAAGTATTTGACTTTTTGTCTTCTGTTTCAAATAAATATGGAATTGGATTTTGGAAGCCAGGTGCTGGGATCATTCATCAAATTGTTTTGGAGAATTATGCTTTTCCAGGAGGTATGATGATTGGTACAGACTCCCATACTGTAAACGCGGGTGGACTTGGTATGTTAGCCATTGGTGTTGGTGGGGCAGATGCTGTTGACGTTATGTCTGGCATGGCTTGGGAATTAAAATTCCCTAAACTAATTGGGGTCAAACTAACCGGGAAATTAAACGGTTGGTCTGCGCCAAAAGATGTAATTTTAAAAGTGGCAGATATTCTTACCGTTAAAGGGGGAACAGGAGCTATAGTAGAATATTTTGGAGAGGGTGCTCAATCCATGTCTTGTACTGGAAAGGGAACCATCTGTAATATGGGAGCAGAAATTGGGGCAACAACTTCTACTTTTGGGTATGATGATTCCATGAGAAGATATTTGGCTGCAACGGGAAGACAGGATGTTGTTGATGCTGCAGATCAGGTCGCGTCATATTTGACTGGAGATCCAGAAGTATATGCCAATCCTTCCCAATATTTTGATGAATTAATTGAAATTAATCTTTCTGAATTGGATCCGTACATCAATGGACCATTTACTCCAGACCGTGGAACACCAGTGTCCAAAATGAAAGAAGTTGCTTTGGCTAACAATTGGCCATTGGACGTGAAATGGGGATTGATTGGATCTTGTACCAATTCATCCTATGAGGACATGTCCAGAGCGGCATCCATTGTGGAGCAAGCATTGGCTATGGGAATTCATCCCAAGGCAGAATTTGGGATTAACCCGGGTTCAGAACAGATCAGATATACCATTGAACGCGATGGAATCATAGCAACCTTTGAAAAATTAGGGACTAAAGTGTTTACAAATGCTTGTGGTCCTTGTATTGGACAATGGGACAGAGACGGTGCTGAAAAAGAAGAGAAAAATACCATTGTACACTCATTCAACAGAAACTTTTCTAAAAGAGCTGATGGGAATCCCAACACACACGCTTTTGTAACTTCTCCAGAAATGGTTGCTGCGCTGGCCATTTCAGGTCGTTTGGATTTTAATCCACTCACAGACACGTTGACTAACGACAAAGGGGAACAGGTGAAATTTCAGCCACCGGTTGGGGATGAATTGCCAACACGCGGTTTTGACGTGGAAGATGCAGGTTTCCAACCACCAGCTGCAGACGGATCTTCTGTCCAAGTAGTGGTGAATCCAGAATCGTCCAGACTTCAACTGTTGGAACCCTTCCAACCTTTTGATGGCAAGAACATCACCGGTGCAAAATTGTTGATCAAGGCGTTTGGAAAATGTACTACAGACCACATCTCCATGGCTGGTCCGTGGTTGCGTTACCGTGGGCATTTGGACAACATTTCAAACAACATGCTTATTGGTGCTGAAAATGCTTATAATCACGCAACGAATAAGGTTAAAAATCAATTGACAGGCGTGTATGATGAGGTGCCAAAAGTGGCTCGCGCATACAAGGCTGCTGGGATACCTTCCATTGTTGTTGGGGATCAAAATTATGGTGAAGGCTCTTCAAGAGAGCACGCTGCCATGGAACCACGTCATTTGGGAGTAAAGGCAGTTTTAGTAAAATCTTTTGCTAGGATTCATGAAACTAACCTTAAAAAACAAGGGATGCTGGCGTTGACTTTTGCGAATGAAGCAGATTACAATTTGATTCAGGAAGATGATACCATCAACTTCTTAGACTTAACTTCATTTGCTGCAGGCAAGCCGCTTCAAATTGAATTTGTACACCAAGATGGCAGCCGCGATATTATCCAAGCCAATCACACCTACAATGAAGGACAGATTGCGTGGTATAAAGCTGGTTCTGCTTTAAATTTAATTGCTCGTGGGTTGTAAGAAGTTTAGATAAATATAAAAATCGTCCTTATTTAAGGACGATTTTTTTTTGTGTTTATCTTTTTTGAAGTTATAAAAACGCATAAAAAAAGGACTGTAATTGTGGGTACAGTCCTTTATTGTTTTGATGAATGAGAGTAAAGAATCAAGCTTGTACAGTTTGTGGACTTTTCAAGCTTGAATCTGAGTTTTTTGGGTAATGTAAGAAATTTGTTTTTGTGGTATTCATTTATATTAACGCCCCCAATTGTTATATATTGTAGATGAAATGCATATATTTTCTTTGTATGGTAATATTGTAAGATTTTAGAGGTTAAAAAAAGGTGTCGTATGTCGAGAATTGTCTTGTTATCAACTGTTTAGAAGGGGGGCTTTTTTTTTATTTTTTTTTATTTTTTTTTGTACAATTAGTGCAATGGGTTTTTTTTATTTTTTTTCA
>JAGHSS010000311.1 GCA_018065745.1 Candidatus Neoflavobacterium equi
GTTTAGCATCTAAATATATGAGACCGGCTTCAACCCCGCTACTGATATATTGCTAATTCAACAGAACGTAAACTATTACAAAAATGGCAAACAAAGTAGAAGTAAAAGAATTACTAGAAGCAGGTGTTCATTTTGGACACATGACTAGAAAATGGAACCCAAACATGGCTCCATATATCTACATGGAGCGTAATGGAATTCACATTATCAACCTATATAAAACTGCAGCAAAAATTGAAGAGGCTAATGAAGCTTTGAAAAAAATTGCAGCGTCTGGACGCAAAGTTTTATTTGTAGCTACAAAAAAACAAGCGAAAGACATCGTTGCTGAAAAAGCAGCAGCAGCTAACATGCCTTACATCACTGAAAGATGGCCTGGTGGTATGTTAACTAACTTCGTGACTATCCGTAAAGCTGTTAAAAAAATGGCTTCTATTGATAAGATGAAGAAAGACGGAACTTTCATGACATTGTCTAAGAAAGAGCGTTTACAAGTTGACCGTTTAAGAGCTAAGTTAGAGAAAAACTTAGGTTCTATCGCTGACATGACAAGATTACCAGCAGCATTGTTTGTAGTTGATATCAAAGCTGAACACATCGCAATAAAAGAAGCTCAAAAATTAAACATTCCAGTTTTCGCAATGGTTGATACCAACTCTGACCCACGTCAAGTTGATTATGTAATCCCTGCTAACGACGATGCTTCAAAATCGATCGAAAAAGTTTTATCTTTAGTTACTGGAGCTATCACTGACGGATTGGCTGATAGAAAATCTGAAAAAGATGATCTTCCAGCTGCACCAGCAGAAGCTGCAACTCAAGAATAAATAAAAATAAGATAAAGTCGTTTTGCAGAGGACGTTTCATACGCTCTCTCTCAACGACTTTGCTTTTTAAAGTTGAACAACAATTTAAAACATAAATACAATGGCAAATATCACTGCTGCAGACGTTAATAAATTAAGACAAACTACAGGTGCCGGAATGATGGACTGTAAAAAAGCTTTAGTAGAAGCTGAAGGAGATTTCGAATTAGCTGTTGAAATTCTACGTAAAAAAGGACAAAAAGTTGCTGCAAACCGTTCAGATAGAGAATCTACTGAAGGAGCTGCTGTAGCTGCAGTTAACGCTGACAAAACTCTTGGAGTTGTGTTGACTTTGAACTGTGAAACTGACTTCGTAGGTAAAAATGAAGGATTCGTTGCTTTGGCTAAACAATTAGTTGAGCAAGCGTTAAACTTCCAAACTAAAGAAGAATTATTGGCTTCAGATTTCAATGGAATCACTGTTGCTGAGAAATTAATCGAGCAAACTGGAGTTATTGGAGAGAAAATTGAAATCGGTAACTTCGAAAGATTAGAAGGTGCTTTTGTTGGTTCTTACATCCACTCTGGTAAAATTGCTACAATCGTTGCTTTATCTGCTAACGTTGAAGGAGCTGATGAGGCTGCTAAAAACGTTGCTATGCAAGCTGCTGCTATGAACCCAATCGCGTTAAACGAGGCTGGTGTTGATGCTGCTATCATTGAAAAAGAAGTTGAAATTGCTAAAGAGCAATTGAGAGCTGAAGGTAAACCAGAAGCAATGTTGGAAAACATTTCTAAAGGTAAAATCCAACGTTTCTACAAAGACAACACTTTAGTTAACCAAGATTACATCAAAGATGGTTCTTTAAGCGTTGCTAAATATGTTGAAACTGTATCTGCAGGATTAACTGTTACAGGTTTCAAACGTGCTGCTTTAGCATAATTTGAACTACAAAATATAAGAAACCGCAGGACTTTTGTTCTGCGGTTTTTTTTTGCCCTTAAGTTTCCTATTCCTTTTTTGGGCGTTCCCCATTGCTTTCGCTGCACTCAGCAATGCGTCCGGGCTGTCCGCTATATCTTTTCCTCGCTAGCGCTCCAAAAAGGATGCCGCTCCCATCCCTAACGCAGGCACTGCACAACTTCAAATCTGTAACTTCAAACGATATTTAACGTCCGTCAAAAGATCCCCTCCTAACCCAGTATAATTTTTGTATTTTTGTATATGCAGCTTACAAAAAAACACATCGTCTTTGCACTCCTTGGAGGCATATTCATAACAAACGCCATCATTGCTGAACTCATTGGTGGGAAACTCATTCAAATGGGACCTTTCATCATGAGCGTTGGCGTTCTTCCTTGGCCCATCGTCTTTGTGGCGACAGACTTAATCAACGAATTCTTTGGCAAAAGCGGCGTGAAAAAACTCACCCTACTCACCACCGGACTCATCATTTACAGTTTTGTCATCCTCTTTGGTGCCATTGCCATTCCCGCTTCAAGTGTATCTGCAGTTTCTGACAGCGCCTTTAATGAGGTGTTTGGACAAAGCATGTGGATCATTGTGGCCAGCGTCATCGCCTTTGTGTTTTCACAATTTTTAGACGCCTCCCTATTTGCCATTTTTAACAAATACACCAAGGGAAAAATGATCTGGTTGCGCAGCACAGGATCTACCATTATATCACAACTATTTGATAGTTTCATCGTTTCTGGAATCGCATTCTGGATGACCGGCAAGGTCACCACCTCAGAATACATCAATATGTCCTCCACCGGGTATGTATCCAAATTGGTACTTGCCATTTGCTTTACCCCAGTGATCTATTTGGGGCACTACATCATCAAACGCTTTTTAAAAGACACACCCAATGGATAAAGTAACAAGATGTCATTGGTGCAACTCCAGTGAATTGTATCAAGAATATCACGACACAGAATGGGGAAAACCAGTTCACAACGATCAAAAACTGTTTGAATTCTTAGCCTTGGAAAGTTTTCAGGCAGGACTCAGTTGGATCACCATCCTCAAAAAAAGGCCCCATTTCAGAGCAGCATTTGACAACTTTGACGTGGAAAAAATAAGCAACTACACCAATGAAAAAATAGAGACATTGTTGCGCAATGAAGGGATTATCAGACATAGAGGAAAGATTGAAGCAACCATTAACAACGCCAAGTGTTTTATTGAAATTCAAAAAGAACACGGCAGTTTTGGTCACTTTATTTGGGCTTTTGTAAACCACACGCCTCAAGACAACCAAGTAGAAGAAGCAAATCAAATTCCATCACAAACTCCTTTGTCCATAACCATCAGTAAGGACCTCAAGAAAAGAGGTTTTAAATTTTTTGGACCAACAACGGTATATGCTTTTATGCAAGCAACCGGGATGGTCAATGACCATTTGAATAACTGCAGTTTTAAATAAACCCACCTTATGTTGACCTACAGAAAGCTCTCAGAAACTGAAGCACCCTTGTTTGAAGATTGGATTCAAGATCCAGAAACCATAAAATACTCCTTATCGCTATTTCAGAAATTGAAGACTCCTGCCCAGAGAAGCCAATGGTTTGAGGAAGTTTTGAATGATGATGTCAATTTCAATTTGGGCATTTTTTGGAATGACGTCTTTGTGTGATATGCCGGAATTACCTGCATTTCAAAATCAAATGCCAGTGCAGAATACTTTATCTTTATTGGAGATAAAAACAGTTGGGGAAAGGGAATTGGCACGGCGACAACCCAAGAGATTACACGTCGCGGTTTTGAAGATTACAAACTCAACAGAATCATGTTAACCGTTTCAGAACCCAATACTGCCGCAGTAAAAGCCTATACCAAATCCGGCTTTACCACAGAAGGTGTTTTGAGATCTTCTTGTTTTAGAGACGGTCAATACCACAATAAAATTGTGATGTCTGTACTGAAATCAGAATACAATAAAGCATAAAAAAAATCCCTCAAGTTTTTGAACTTGAGGGATTTTTTTATTTGTCGTCAGCAGAAGGACCATACAAACCTGGAACAGGTATGTCCAACAAACGCATATAAACCGTTAGCTGTCCACGGTGGTGAATCAAATGATTGTTGATAATATATCTCAACGCCCCAGCCTTTGGCAAGGTAGCAATGATGTGATCACCCGCCTTCAACGTCCATTCTTTAAAATAGTCCGCTTCATCCATTGCCTCAATCAAGGCTTTGTTTTGCACATATCCACTTTCTAAAACTTGGATCAATGCATCAGCGTCCGCAAGTGTAGACGGGGTGTAATCTGTGTGAAAATCAAACACATCCTGTTGCAAAGCAAGCGCAACCCAATTGTGCAACTCCACCACGTGATTGGTTAATTGTCCCAAAGACATGGATTTTACATGAGGTTTGAAAGTAAAATCTGCTCCCTTCAAGTTGTTTAAAACTTTTAAGGTATTGTTTTTCTCGTGAGACAATTCGCTCAACAAGCCATTTTTTATAGCCATTATCAATAAATTTATAGAGTATAATTA
>JAGHSS010000141.1 GCA_018065745.1 Candidatus Neoflavobacterium equi
ATGGAATATCAACATTATATCAGTTCCCAACTGTTGTCTTTAGAGGAGTTGAAGACGTTATTGCTAGAGCAAAAAAAACTGTCTTTATCTGAAGAAGCAATTGTGAACATTGAAAAATGTAGAGGCTATCTGGATAAAAAAATGGAAACGCAGTATGAACCAATATACGGAATAAACACCGGATTTGGGTCTTTGTGTAATGTAAAGATTTCTTCAGAAAACCTATCAAAATTACAAGAGAATCTCATGAAATCACATGCTTGTGGAACCGGTAATTTGGTGCCAGAAGAGATTGTAAAGATCATGTTATTCTTAAAAATCCAATCCTTGAGTTACGGGTATTCAGGTGTGCAGTTACAAACGGTGGAACGTTTGATTGACATGTACAACAATGATATTATGCCTGTGGTTTATGATCAAGGTTCTTTGGGAGCATCGGGAGATTTGTCTCCGTTGGCACATCTGTGCTTGCCATTAATTGGCGAGGGAGAAGTGTTCCAGGATGGTTTCAGACAGCCGGCGTCAAAAGTGTTGGAAAAAATGGGTTGGGAGCCTATTAAATTAAAGTCAAAAGAAGGATTAGCGTTATTAAATGGAACGCAATTCATGAGTGCCTATGGTGCTTTTATATTGATGAAAGCCCACAAACTATCTTACTTAGCAGATTTGATCGCGTGTATTTCCATGGAAGGATTTGACGCTAGGAGAGAGCCTTTCAATGATTTGATTCACTACATCAGACCACACAAGGGACAGATCAATACTGCAAAACGCGTATTGGACTTCTTGGACGGTAGTGAAATCATGGATCAGGAAAAAGTCAACGTTCAAGATCCGTATTCATTCAGATGTATTCCACAGGTGCACGGAGCGTCCAAAGACGCTATTGATTATGTGAGCCGTGTGTTCAAGACAGAGATGAATTCAGTGACAGACAATCCCAATATTTTCGTCGGAGAAGATTTGATTGTTTCTGGAGGAAATTTCCACGGACAACCTTTGGCTTTGGGATTGGATTTCTTGGGAATTGCCTTGGCAGAATTGGGAAGCATCTCAGAGCGCAGAACGTATCAATTGATTTCAGGATTGCGCGGTTTGCCTGCCTTTTTGGTCAGCAACCCGGGATTGAATTCAGGATTTATGATTCCGCAGTACACTGCAGCTAGTATTGTTTCTCAGAACAAGCAGTTAGCTACACCTGCAAGTGTGGACAGTATTGTTTCCAGCAATGGGCAAGAGGACCACGTGAGTATGGGAGCTAATGCAGCAACCAAGACATTGAAAATCATAGACAATTTGGAGCGCATCTTGGCAATTGAGTTAATGAATGCCTCTCAGGCAATTGAGTTTAGAAGACCGTTGCAGTCCAGTGATTTTATTGAGTCTTTCTTAAAAGTGTACAGAGAAGAAGTAGCGTTGGTAGAGGAAGATCGCATCTTGCACTACGACATTGAGAAGACGATTAATTTCCTAAAGTCCTTCCAATTGGATGAGCACGCCATGGAAATCTAGAATTGAAATCTAAATGGAAATTTAAAATGGATATATATAAAAATAGCTTGCCAAATGGCAAGCTATTTTTTTTTGTCTCTCCTGCTGTCCTTGACAATGTAAATCACCGCAAGAAGCAGAAAGGAGAGGCCCGTCAAAATGAGAATGGTGCCTCCCTGTATTTTGAATATTTTGAAAACTAAACCAACAACAAAGAATAAAACTGTGATTCCAAAAAGGAATAGTGTAACATTTGTTTTCATAATTTACGTTTTACATTTTCCACTTAAAATTCTTTTCAATCGCCTTGATCATTTCTGTGGCGATGTCTTTTTTAGTAATGCCTTCAATCCCTTCCAAGCCCGGTGAAGAATTGACTTCCAACAACAGCGGACCTTTAGAAGAGCGGATGATGTCCACCCCGGCAACCTTCAAGTTCAACGCTTTAGCCGCTCTGATTGCGATGCGTTTTTCCTCAGCCGTAGTCTTGATTAGATGCGCGGTTCCACCCAGGTGGATGTTGGCTCTAAATTCTCCTGGCAATGCCGCGCGTTCCATGGCAGCGACTACCTTGCCGTCCACGACAAACAGACGCAAATCCTTTCCGTTTGCCTCTTTGATGAACTCCTGCACCAGAATATTGGCATTCAAGCTCTTAAACGCGTTAATAACGCTTTCTGCAGCCTTTTTGGTTTCTGCCAAGACGACTCCTTTACCTTGGGTACCTTCCAAGAGTTTGATGATGAGTGGCGAACCGCCAACCATGGCAATCAGGTCATTGGTGTCCAGTGGGGAATTGGCAAATCCCGTTGTAGGTATTTCAATCCCGTTGTTGAGTAGCAACTGCAGTGAAAACAGCTTGTCTCTGGATTGTGTAATGGCGGCACTGCTGTTCAAGGTGAATACTTTCAACGCCTCAAATTGACGCGTCAGAGCACAGCCATAATAGGTCATGCTGGGTCTAATTCTTGGGATGACAGCGTCAAAATTGTTTAAAATTTTACCGCCGCGGTAATGTATTTCTGGATTGTGTGAATCCAATTTTATATAGCAATCTTTGATGTTCAAAAAATGCATTTCATGGCCCAGCATTTCACCGGCTTCCATGATGCGTTTGTTGCTGTACAATGCGGGATTACTGGCCAAAAGTCCAATGCGCAACATCTTGTGTGGATTTTGATCTGTCTGGTAGTATTCTTTAATCTTTTCTGTGGTGGGTTGCCCGTGTAAATAGCGCTGTTCTGGATCCACCAAAAGCTTTCCAGACATGGCTTCACGGCCCAACAACATTCTGAATCCCATGGAATCTCTGTTGGTCAGGGTAATTTCAATTTCCCAAACCGTGCCTCCAAAGGAGATAGAAGTGGCGATTACATACCTGAGTTCTCTAGTTCCTGAAGAACTTTTGACAATTCTTTTATCAATAACTTTTGCTTCACAATGCTGAACCGTTTTGGTGTTTTTTTGAATCGGATTGACATCAAAACGCACCCAGTTTTCTTCATCTTTTACAAAAGGTATAATGTTAATGGCGTGTAGGGCAGAAGTTTTGGCTCCAGAGTCCACACGAGCCTTAATAATTGGAATACCTAATTTGGGAAAGGAACACCATTCCTCACTTCCAATAACCACTTTTTCTATCAATTTGAGTCCTATTTTATACTCAAATATAAACTAAAAAAAGATGTTTTTAGTTTGTTGTCCAAAAAAAAAAACATGCTAATTAGCAGGTTTTTCAAATTTCTCAACAGAGATTTCAATTTCTTGATTCTCTGTGTTTAAAGAGAGTAGAATTTCATCTCCCTCGTTTATTTTAGAGGTAATAATTTTTTCAGCCAACGCATCCTCAATGTATTTTTGGATGGCGCGTTTCAATGGTCTGGCACCAAACTGTTTGTCAAAGCCTTTTTCAGCGATAAAATCTTTGGCTTCATCAGTCAATTTCAAGGTGTACCCCAAATCTTGAACACGTGAATATAATTTACTCAACTCAATGTCAATAATTTTGTTGATGTGTTCTTTTTCAAGAGCGTTGAAGACAATAACGTCGTCAATTCTGTTTAAGAACTCAGGAGCAAATGCTTTTTTCAAGGCATTTTCAATCACCCCTTTTTCAATTTCATCTTGTTGGGACTGCTTAGCTGACGTTCCAAAACCAACTCCGGTTCCAAAATCTTTCAACTGGCGTGCACCAATATTGGAAGTCATGATGATCACAGTGTTTCTGAAATCCACTTTGCGACCCAAGGAATCAGTCAAATGTCCGTCATCCAAAACTTGCAACATCATGTTGAATACATCCGGGTGGGCTTTTTCAATCTCATCTAGCAATACCACAGCATAAGGTTTTCTTCTGATCTTTTCAGTCAATTGTCCACCTTCTTCATAACCTACATATCCTGGAGGTGCCCCAACCAAACGGGAGATGGCAAATTTCTCCATGTATTCACTCATGTCAATTCTGATCAAGGCGTCTTCAGAGTCAAACATCTCTTTGGCAATAACTTTGGCTAGTTGGGTTTTACCAACACCTGTTTGTCCCAAGAAGATGAACGATCCAATAGGTTTGTTAGGATCTTTTAATCCCGCGCGGTTTCTCTGAATAGATTTTGCAATTTTTTCAACCGCTTGATCTTGTCCAATAACCTTTCCTTTGATCAATTCTGGCAAATGAGCCAATTTATTACTTTCTGTCTGTGCAATTCTGTTGACAGGAACACCTGTCATCATGCTTACTACATCTGCCACATTGTCTTCTGTAACAACAATTTTGTTGTTTTTAGAATCTCGTTCCCAGTTTTCTTGAGCAATGGCTAAGTTTTTTTCAATAACTTTTTCTTCGTCTCTGATGCGAGCAGCTTCCTCAAACTTTTGTTTTTTAACCATCTGCTCTTTGTTGCTGCGCGCTTCTTCCAACTCACTTTCCAAATCCAAAATTTCTTGTGGAACGGTGATGTTGGTGATGTGTACTCTAGAACCTGCTTCATCCAAGGCGTCAATAGCCTTGTCTGGAAGGAAGCGATCTGTCATGTATCTGTTTGTCAACTTCACACAGGCCTCAATAGATTCTGGTGTGTAGATCACGTTGTGGTGATCTTCATATTTTTCTTTGATGTTGTTTAATATGGTAATCGTTTCCTCAACAGATGTTGGCTCTACAATAACCTTTTGGAAACGACGCTCAAGAGCTCCGTCTTTTTCTATATACTGTCTGTATTCGTCCAACGTTGTTGCACCAATACATTGAATTTCTCCACGTGCTAATGCCGGTTTAAACATATTGGATGCATCCAGAGATCCTGTTGCTCCTCCAGCACCAACAATGGTGTGAATTTCATCAATAAACAAAATGATGTCTGTGTTTTTCTCCAATTCATTCATCACGGCTTTCATGCGCTCTTCAAATTGACCACGGTATTTTGTTCCCGCAACCAAACTGGCAAGGTCAAGTGTAACCACGCGTTTGTTGAATAAAATTCGAGAAACTTTTTTCTGAATAATGCGCAACGCCAAGCCTTCAGCAATGGCACTTTTACCCACTCCAGGTTCTCCAATCAACAACGGATTGTTTTTCTTTCTGCGACTCAAAATTTGAGACACACGCTCAATTTCTTTCTCACGTCCAACTACAGGATCTAGTTTCCCTTGTTCAGCCAATTCAGTCAAATCCCTACCAAAGTTGTCCAATACCGGAGTTTTGGATTTTTTGGCCGTTTTTGAGGTTGCATTGGAAAAACTAGGATCATTGCGACTGTCATCTTGTCCTGCATCTTCAAATGCTTCAGCTTTGGGCTGGTTTTCTAGGTAATTTTCATCGTTATATGACATAGATTTATAGTTTTCTTTTACTGTATCATAATCTATCTGCAGCTTTTGGAGCAGCTTTGAAATCGGGTCATTTTCATTTTTTAAGATGCACAAAAGCAGGTGTATAGATCTGATTTCTGGACTCTTAAATAATTTGGCTTCTAAGAAAGAAGTTTTTATAGCGCGTTCAGCCTGTCTGGTCAAGTACAAGCTTTTTTTGTCTGAGGTGTTGTAAAGTGCTTCTGTTGAAGGGTTAAGGTTTTCAATGCGATGGCGCAAGGCAGACAAATCAATGTTTAATTGGTTTAAACTTTCAATGGCTGATCCCGTTCCTTCTCTTAAAATTCCTAACATAAGATGTTCTGTACCAATGTAATCATGGCTCAAACGCAAAGCTTCTTCTTTACTGTATGTAATAACGTTTTTAACCGTTTTTGAAAAATTATCGTCCATTTTAGAATTTTAAATAATTGTATATAGGATTGGTAGCAAATAGTATACCTATTTTTTTTAGTATTGACATGATTTGTGCTAATTGACGAAAAAAATATCAGTTATCAAAGTATAATAAACTCAAATGTACGGAATAAAAT
>JAGHSS010000386.1 GCA_018065745.1 Candidatus Neoflavobacterium equi
CAATTATTCAATTACATCATCACCATCATCATATTCACGCTCAAGCGAGATGCTAATGGTATGGTTGTAATTCAAATCATATAATTCATAACCCGTTTGAGTATATCAGACGGGTTTTTTTTTATTTTCTCTTCTGGTATACTCTATTTTAAAACTAATTTCTCTCATGAATACTTTAAAGATAGCAGTACAAAAATCAGGTCGTTTAAATGAAGATAGTCTTAAGTTGTTGAAAGACTGTGGAATATCTGTAGACAATGGCTTTGATCAACTAAGAGTTCAGGCTCGTAATTTTCCTATTGAAATTTTCTTCCTTCGCAATTCTGACATTCCTCAATATGTAAAAGATGGTGTAGTAGATTGTGCTATAATTGGTGAAAACCTCTTGATTGAAAACGAAATTTCATTGGATGTTATTTCAAAATTAGGATTTTCAAAATGTAAACTGTCAGTTGCGATTCCCAACAATTCGCCAATTGAAAAATTGAGTGATTTTGAAGGAAAAAAGATTGCTACTTCTTACCCAAATACGGTATTAAATTTCTTCAAGCAAAACAACATCAATATAGATATTCACGAAATTTCAGGATCTGTTGAAATTGCACCAAATATTGGACTTTCTGATGGTATTGTGGATATTGTTTCTAGTGGAAACACCTTGTTTAAAAACAATTTAAAACCGCTTCAAACACTTTTTGAAAGTGAAGCTGTCCTTGTAGCGAATCCTGAATTAAAGGAAGAAGTAGCTGCGATACTTAATAAATTAAACTTCAGAATTCAATCTGTTCTTAAAGCGAGAAATTCAAAATACATTTTAATGAATGTTCCCAATGAAAAGATTGAAGAAATTTCTAGCATACTTCCCGTTTTAAAATCGCCAACCATTATGCCTTTGGGAGCTTCAGGATGGAGTAGTCTACACTCTGTTATCAATGAAAACCAATTTTGGGACGTTATTGATCAGTTGAAAGATGCTGGTGCACAAGGGATATTAGTTGTGCCAATTGAAAAAATGGTATTGTAATTTAAAGCGGAAACAAAATGAAAAAGATTTATAATCCAGCTCCTGAAACTTGGGAAGAGTTATTGAAACGTCCAACTCAGACGTTTGAAGCTATAGAGCAAACGGTAACTTCTATATTTACTGAAGTACAGCGTTCTAAAAATAAAGCGGTACAAAAATACACCTCACTTTTTGACGGGGTAAGTATTGAGAATCTATTGGTGTCTCAAAAAGAAATAGAGGCAGCAGTAACTGCTGTTCCAGAAGAATTAAAAAAAGCCATTCAAACGGCAAAAGAAAATATTACCATCTTTCACGAAGCTCAAAAAACTTCTGATGTAAAAGTTACGACTTCAACAGGGGTGAGTTGTTGGCAGGTAAAGAAACCTATTGATAAAATTGGTCTTTATATTCCAGGTGGTTCTGCTCCTTTATTCTCTACAGTTTTGATGTTGTCAATCCCAGCAAAAATTGCTGGATGTAAAGAAATTGTTTTGTGTACACCTCCAAACAAAGAAGGTAAGATTAATGAAACAATCTTGTATGCTGCCCAGTTATGTGGAGTTACTAAAATATTTAAGGTTGGAGGTATTCAGGCCATTGCAGCGATGACTTTTGGTACAGAAACCATTCCTGCTGTATATAAAATATTTGGACCTGGAAACCAGTTTGTTACTGTTGCTAAACAAAAGGCCACTCAGTTTGGAGTAGCGATTGACATGCCTGCGGGTCCAAGTGAACTTTTGGTTTATGGAGATGAATCATCAAATCCAAACTATATTGCTTCAGATCTATTGTCTCAAGCAGAACACGGACCTGACAGCCAAGTAATATTGGTGTCTACAGATGAGAAATTGTTGAATGCTGTTGAAGTTGCTTTGGAAGATCAATTGAAAGTACTTCCACGTGTTGGGATTGCTGAAAAAGCAATTGAAAATTCTAAATTGATCTATGTGGCTGACCAAAAAATAGCGTTAGATTTAATCAATACGTATGCTCCTGAACACTTTATAATTGCGTCTGACGCTCCTGAATATTTTGTAGAAAATATTGAAAATGCTGGTTCTGTATTTATCGGTTCCTTCACTCCAGAGAGTGCTGGAGATTATGCATCGGGAACCAATCACACATTGCCAACAAATGGTTTTGCTAAAAACTACAGTGGTGTCATGCTTGATAGTTATATGAAGGCCATCTCATTTCAGAAAATAACGCCTGAGGGATTGAAAAATTTGGGATCAACCATTGAAATTATGGCACAGGCTGAAGGGCTAGAAGCACACAAAAATGCAGTAAGTATACGTTTAAAAGATATAGAATAAGAATCATGGATTTGCAAAAAATTATCAGACCTAATATATGGAAGATGGCACCTTATTCTTCAGCTCGTGATGAGTTTAAGGATGCAGTGGGGGATTTTGTTTTTTTGGATGCAAATGAGAATCCTTTTGACAACTCATTAAACAGATATCCAGATCCCATGCAAACCCAATTAAAAGTGGTTTTGTCTAAATTAAAAGGGGTTGAAACCAATCAAATTTTGGTTGGTAATGGGAGTGATGAAGTTTTAGATCTGTTGTTTAGAGCCGTTTGTGAGCCAAATGTTGACAATGTATTAACCATTGCACCGTCTTATGGTATGTACAGTGTTTTGGCTAATCTGAATGCTGTTGAAAATAGATTACAGTTGTTAGACGCTGATTTCCAACCTAAGGTGGAGGAGATTTTAAGTAAGGTTGATGCACGTACTAAAATGATATTTCTATGTTCTCCAAACAATCCTACAGGTAATGATATTATTCCAGAAAAGATTGTTCAACTGTTGGAGAATTTTGATGGATTTGTAGTTATTGACGAAGCGTATATTGAATTTTCAAATCAAAATTCTTGGATTGAAGTTTTGAACGACTATCCTAATTTAGTTGTGACACAGACGTTGTCAAAAGCCGTTGGTTTGGCAGGACTTAGGGTAGGATTGCTTTATGCAAACAAGGACTTTGTTGGCATATTGAACAAAATCAAACCTCCTTATAATGTAAATGTTTTATCTCAGGCCAAGGCTGTAGAGATTTTGAAAGACTATGACAAGGTTGCTGCTGCTACTGCATTGATTGTTGAAGAAAAAAAGAAGATGAATGAAGCATTAAAGGAAATTTCATTCATTCAAAAAATATATCCATCGGCGGCTAATTTCATACTTATAGAAGTTGATGATGCCAACAGCAGATATGAACAAGTTTTGGCTGCTGGATTTGTGTTGAGAAATCGAACAAAAGATCCCTTGTGCAAAAATTGTTTGCGTATTTCTGTGGGTACACCATCAGAAAATGAGGCTTTGTTGAATTTATTAAAGACTTTATAATGTTAAAAAAAATATTATTTATAGATCGTGACGGTACTTTGGTACTGGAGCCTGCAGATTATCAAGTGGATTCCTTTGATAAATTAGTTTTTTATCCAGAAGTGTTTTTTTACTTGAGTAAAATTGTTCGTGAGTTAGATTATGAATTGGTTATGGTGACGAATCAAGACGGATTGGGTACACCATCAAATCCTGACGAATTGTTCTGGCCGATACAAAATTTCATCGTGAAAGCGTTTGAAAATGAAGGTGTGATGTTTTCTGAGATTTTCATTGACAAGACTTTTGCTCATGAAAATGCAATAACTAGAAAACCCAATACGGGTATGTTGACTCAATATTTACAGAATCCTGCTTACAATTTGCAAGATTCTTTTGTAATTGGAGATCGAATTACGGATGTTAAATTGGCTCAAAACTTATCTGCTAAAGGTATTTTTATTGCAACAGATGAAACATTAGGCGCTGCTGAAGTAGCTGCTGGAGATGATTTGAATGATGTAATTGCATTAAAAACAACCTCGTGGAAAGAAATCTATGAATTTTTGAAACTTAAGGATCGTACTGCCAATATTACAAGAAACACCAACGAAACTAAGATTGATATTCAATTGAATTTGGACGGTACAGGTAAGGCTGTAATAGATACAGGTATCCATTTTTTTGACCATATGTTGGATCAAATTGCCCGTCACGGTCAAATGGATTTAAATATTAAGGTGCAAGGTGATTTGGAAGTTGATGAACATCATACAATTGAAGATACAGCCATTGCATTGGGAGAAGTTTTTGCTGCAGCTTTAGGAAATAAGCTGGGGATTGAACGCTATGGTTTTTGTTTGCCAATGGATGATTGTTTGGCACAGGTGGCTATTGATTTTGGTGGTAGAAACTGGTTGGTTTGGGATGCTGAGTTTAAACGTGAAATGATTGGTCAAATGCCGACAGAAATGTTTTTACACTTCTTTAAATCTTTTTCTGACGGTGCAAAAGCAAATATAAATATCAAGGCTGAGGGTACCAATGAACACCATAAGATTGAGGCAATATTTAAAGCTTTTGCCAAGGCTATTAAAGTTGCTGTAAAGCGCGATCCAGAAAAAATGATATTACCATCCACTAAGGGGATGTTGTAGAAAATAGACAAAGACATGAAAATTGCAATTATAGATTATGGTGCTGGTAATGTTCAAAGTGTGCTTTTTGCCATAGAACGTTTGGGATATTCAGCAGTAGTAACTGCTGACAAGGAAGAGATAATCACAGCAGATTATGTTATTTTTCCTGGAGTAGGAGAGGCTTCCTTTGCCATGCGCAAATTGGAATCCCTTGGATTGGTATCCGTTATCAAAAATTTAAAACAACCAGTTTTGGGTATTTGTTTGGGTATGCAATTATTGTGTGCTTTTTCTGAAGAGGGAGATACCGCAGGTATCGGAATTTTTGATCTTAAAGTTCAGAAATTTTCTGAAGATTTGAAAGTACCTCAAGTTGGTTGGAATACGATAACTGATTTGAAAAATGAATTGTTTGAAGGTATAGCAGCGAATGCATTTATGTATTTGGTTCACTCTTATTACGTTCCAATGAATGCGCATGCTATTTCAACTACGTCTTATGGTGTTGATTATGCAACGGCCATACAAAAAGATAATTTTTATGGAGTGCAATTTCACCCGGAGAAAAGTGGCGCCGTTGGAAGCCAGATTATCAAAGCTTTTTTGAACATTAAAACTACGAATGCATGAGAATAATTCCCGCCATAGATATCATAGATGGAAAATGTGTACGCCTTTCAAAAGGGGACTATGACACAAAAAAAATATACAATGAAAATCCGTTAGAGGTTGCTAAGCAGTTTGAAGATGTAGGAATTCAATATTTGCATCTTGTAGATTTGGATGGGGCAAAATCTCATCAAATTATCAATCACAAAATATTGGAACAGATTGCGACCAAAACTAATTTAAAAATTGATTTTGGTGGTGGTTTAAAATCTGATGCAGATTTAAAAATTGCTTTTGAGTCTGGAGCAAATCAAATTACTGGAGGGAGCATTGCTGTAAAGGAGCCCCATACTTTTTTAAATTGGTTACAGGATTATGGATCGGATAAAATTATTTTGGGAGCTGATGTCAAAGATCGCAAAATTGCAATATCGGGTTGGCTTGAGGCTAGTGAATTGGATTTGATCCCCTTTATATCTGATTTTTATAACAAGGGGATTAAACATGTGATATCAACTGATATTTCTTTAGATGGCATGTTAGCAGGGACTTCAAATGTATTGTATCAAGAATTGATGCAAGCAGTTCCTGGAGTTCAATTGATTGCTTCTGGAGGCATCTCCTGTTTGGATGATGTGTATAAAGTAAATGAAATTGGATGTGAGGGAGTGATCATTGGTAAGGCAATTTATGAAGGGTTCATCACGTTGAAGGATTTAGAAAGAATTTCAATAAACGGTTTATAATGTTAACAAAGAGAATTATCCCATGTTTGGACATCAAAGACGGACAAACAGTTAAAGGTGTAAACTTTATCAATATAAAATCTGTAGGTGATCCCGTAGAATTGGCTTATAAATATGCTCAAGAAGGAGCAGATGAATTGGTCTTTTTAGATATTTCAGCTACTGAGGAACGCAGGAGAACCTTATTGCCATTGGTCCGCAAAATTGCGCAACGCATTGACATCCCGTTTACTGTTGGTGGAGGGGTTGCTTCAGTTGCTGATGTTGAACAGCTTCTGCGCAATGGGGCTGATAAAATTGCGATTAATTCTGCAGCGATCAAAAATCCACAATTGATCACAGATATTGCAAAGCAATTTGGATCACAATGTGTGGTTTTAGCTGTAGATGCTAAACTTGTTGATGGACAATGGAAAGTGCATTTGATGGGAGGGAAGACGCCTACTGCATTAAATTTACACGATTGGGTTGTTGAAGCTGTGAAATTAGGTGCTGGTGAAATTCTTTTCACTTCAATGGATCACGACGGAACCAAAGCGGGTTTTGCTGTGGAAACTCTTGAGGAATTATGCCAATTAGTCAATGTACCCATCATAGCATCTGGAGGTGCGGGCAATAAAGAACACTTTTTAGATTTATTTCAAAACACAGCGGTTGATGCTGCTTTAGCTGCTAGTATATTTCATTATAATGAAGTGCCAGTACCAGAGTTAAAAGGGTATTTAAAAGAAAATAATATTGCAATAAGAACAGTATGAATATAGCATTTAATAAATTTGAAGATGGTTTAGTGCCTGCCATTATACAAGATGCACAAACATCCAAAGTTTTAATGCTTGGATATGTAAATGAATTATCATGGTCAACAACCCTTGAAACTAAAAAGGTTACATTTTTTAGTAGGTCAAAAAACAGACTTTGGACTAAAGGAGAAGAAAGTGGACACTTTTTAGAATTGGTTTCTTATGCTGTAGATTGTGATGATGATGCTCTTTTAATAAAAGTCAATCCTGTTGGACCTACCTGTCACACAGGAAGTGATACTTGTTGGCAAGAAAAAAATGAGGCTTCTTATGGTTTCTTGACTACTTTGGAAAACACCATTGAAAGCAGACGTAATGCTGCAGATTCTGAGAAGAGTTATGTAGCTTCTCTCTTTGATTTGGGTATCAATAAAATTGCTCAGAAAGTAGGTGAAGAGGCTGTTGAAACAGTTATTGAAGCAATGGATTCAAATGATGATTTGTTTTTGAACGAGTCTGCAGATCTTTTGTTTCACTATTTAATATTGCTACAAGCAAAAGGATTTAAGTTAGAAAATGTCATTGAAATTTTAATGGGACGTGTGAAAAAATCGTAACTTTATAACAAACTAATAACTATGAATTTTCATACAAGAAAATGGGTAAAACCGGAAGATTTAAATCCCAATCGCACCTTATTTGGTGGTAGATTACTCGCGTGGATTGATGAGGAAGCTGCATTGTACAGTATTGTGCAATTGGAGAATCCACATGTGGTAACAAAATTTATGTCAGAAATTAATTTTATGGCATCAGCTACACAGGGGGATATTATAGAGATTGGAATTGAAGTTGTCAAATTTGGAAAGACTTCCTTAGTCTTGAGATGTGAGGTAAGAAACAAAATGAAATTGCAAACCATCTTGAAAGTAGAAAATATCATCATGGTCAATTTGGATGAGAATGGCGTGCCATTACCACACGGAAAGACTGAAGTGGAGTATGTAAAATACAGAATGCCGAGTAAACCAGATTCGTCATTTACCTAAAAATACACTAAAGTTGCCTTTTTTTAAGAGGCGTAAACTTTATATTTAACAATTTTTAAGAACAGTAGATGTCTTAAAT
>JAGHSS010000254.1 GCA_018065745.1 Candidatus Neoflavobacterium equi
CCCGCAAATAACATCCAAGATCTACAGTATTTTGGAGAATTTGGAGGTGTGAACCCGTCCATTTCTGACAGTTCAACATACACCTTTATCCAAGCAAAAACCATGTTTGACACCTTTGAAGGCAACACAGACGGCTGTTATTTATACTCCCGCCACACCTCGCCATCAAACAATTACCTGGGACAAGCTTTGGCCGCTATGGAAGGTACTGAAGCAGCACAAGTAACCGCATCTGGAATGGGAGCCATCACACCTGTATTGTTACAATTATGTGGTGCAGGAGAACACATCGTTTCCAGCAGAACCATTTATGGAGGAACTTATGCCTTTTTGAAAAACTTCACACCACGCATGGGCATCACCACAACTTTTGTGGACATCACCAAGCTGGATGTTGTGGAACAAGCCATCACACCAACAACCAAAGTCATCTATTGTGAGACCGTGAGCAACCCACTTTTGGAAGTAGCAGACATCAGAGGTTTGGCCGCATTGGCAAAAAAATACAACTTAAAATTGGTGGTAGACAACACCTTTACCCCATTGCAAATATCCCCGATAAAATTGGGTGCAGACGTGGTCATCCACAGTTTGACAAAATTCATTAATGGAAGCAGCGACACCGTTGGAGGTGTTGTTTGTGGAACAGCAGAATTCATCAATGCACTAAAATCTGTCAACGACGGAGCCTGCATGTTGTTGGGATCCACCATGGACAGTTTCAGATCAGCAAGCATCTTGAAAAACATGAGAACCCTGCACATCAGAATGAAACAACACAGCCACAACGCCCTGTATTTGGCAGAGAAGATGGAAGCAGACGGGTTGCGCGTCGTGTACCCAGGTTTGCCTTCACACCCAAGCCACGAAATTTTCAAAACCATGTATAATGAGCAGTACGGCTTTGGAGGCATGCTGACCATTGACACCGGTTCTCTTGAAAATGCCAACGCACTGATGGAACGCATGCAAGAAGAAAATGTAGGCTACTTAGCCGTGAGCTTAGGATTCTACAAAACCCTGTTCAGCGCCCCTGGAAGCAGCACATCATCAGAAATCCCGATGGACGAACAATTAGAAATGGGATTGTCAGACGGCCTGATCCGCTTCTCAATCGGGTTGGACAACGACATGGAACGCACATACAAAACCATATCAAAATGTATCGCTGAACTGCAATTGCTAGTTCAATAAAAATTTGTTTTTTGTTTTTTGTTTTGCCTTTGGGCGTTACCTCACCCTCCGCTACGCTGCGGGAGGAGGTCGGGTTTTCCGCTATATCTTTTGG
Organism: Candidatus Neoflavobacterium equi; assembly: GCA_018065745.1. Classification (GTDB taxonomy): domain Bacteria; phylum Bacteroidota; class Bacteroidia; order Flavobacteriales; family Flavobacteriaceae; genus Flavobacterium; species Flavobacterium equi. The sequence continues at coordinate 1,289 of JAGHSS010000254.1, forward strand.
ATCGGCTAGCGCCTCACCAAAAGGATGCCGCTGCAACCCCTAACGCTCGGAGCTCGCAATTTTTTAGAAATACGTTTTATTTTTGTTTGGAGAAGCTGTACTTGTTATGGCTTCTCCTTTTTTATTTCGCAGAATCCCCACAAACAGACAAAATACAATCAAAATATGTTTTGAGATACTGTTCACAAAAACTATATTAGCAACTCAAAAGACTTTAGTACTACAATATGAAAAAAACAACCCTTATAATAGCATTGCTAGCAGCAAACTTTACCTTTGCTCAACGCCTGCTTACCATTGAAGAAGCAACCCTGGGTAACAGAAGCTTCACCCCAAAAAACATTGTCGCTCAACAGTGGAAAGCTGGAGAAAATGCCTTTACTTACCTGGATGCGACCTACCAGAATTTGATGATCAAAAAATCAGCAAACCACTGGAATGAAGAAACACTATTGACAAAAGCAGCGCTTCAAGCAGCCTTTGAAGCCAAATATCCCAATGCAGTTTCCAAGTGGAATATGTTCCCGATGAACTACAAATGGATATTGCCAAACGTCATTTCTTTTGACGTTACCGCTGGAAATTCAAATTACACCGTTTTCTATAACATCGCCAATAAAGCCATTGAAAATGTGCTTTCTCTAGATGCTACAGGAAAAAACCAAACCTTAAATCACAACAACTCCTTGGTTGCGTGGTTGGAAGACAACAACATCAACATCTCAACAACCCAAAACACAACCAAGAAAGTAACTACAGATACAGACAAGGGAATTGTAAACGGAAGTGATTACACCCACCGTCAAGAATTTGGTATTGACAAAGGTATGTGGTGGAGCCCAACAGAAGACAAATTGTTGTACTACAGAAAGGATGAAACTAAAGTGGCTAACTACCCATTAGTCAATTTTGAAACCCGCATTGCAGAAGTGGTAAACTCAAAATACCCGATGGCAGGAGAAACATCAGAAAACGTTTCGCTTGTAGTTTATGACGTTAAAACAGATAAGAAAACAACCTTGCAAATTCAAGGGGATCCAGAACAATACCTTACTTCTGTAAGTTGGGATGCCAATGGAAAATTCATCTATGTTGGCGTTTTAAACAGAGATCAAAATCATTTAAAATTCAACAAGTACAGTGTTGAAACTGGAAAATTGGTCAAAACGCTTTTTGAAGAAAAAAATACCACTTGGGTAGAACCACAACACGACATTGTCTTTTTGCCAAAAAACGACAAACAGTTCTTGTACCAAACTGATTTTTATGGTTACAACCAGTTGTTTTTATACAACACAGACGGGAAGTTAATCAAAAACTTGGGATACAAAGATGTGATTGTTACCAACCTTTTGGACTTTAATGCCAAAGGAAGTGCAGTCCGTTATATTGGAACTGCAAACAACGGTTTGGACAGACAGTTGTATGAGGTTGATTTAAAAACGGGCAAAACAACACAGTTGACCAAAGCATCTGGATACCACAATGCGACAGCAAGTGCAGACGGATCTTTTATCTTGGATCAGTACAGCAGTACAACGGTACCTAATAAGGTAGCCATCATAGACACAAAAAAGAATGTTGAAACCCCAATCATCACGGCAGAAAACACAATGAAAGATTTGGTAAAAATGCCAAAAATGGAATTTGTAAAATTGACTTCTGCAGACGGTAAAACACCATTAAACGGACGCATCATCTATCCATTGGATTATGATGCTACAAAAAAATATCCGGTCATGGTTTATGTTTACGGAGGGTCTCACGCTCAATTGGTAACCAACCGTTGGCTGGGTGGCGCTTCACTTTTTGACTATTATATGGCACAAAAAGGATATGTAGTGTTTACAGTAGACAACAGAGGATCTGACGCCCGTGGAAGAGATTTTACCCGTGTGACACACAGAAATTTGGGTGTTGCAGAAATGGCTGACCAAATGAAAGGAGTTGAATATTTAAAGACACTACCTTTTGTTGATCAAGACCGCATGGGAGTTTATGGATGGAGCTTTGGAGGTTTCATGACCACTTCTTTGATGTTGGATCACGCAGATACTTTTAAAGTTGGGGTTGCCGGCGGACCGGTAATGGATTGGAAATGGTATGAAGCCATGTATGGTGAACGCTATATGGACACGCCACAAACCAATGAAGCAGGATACAAAAGTACCAACACCTTGGACAAGGTAGGGAAACTAAAAGGGGACCTTTTGGTAATTCACGGTGCTCAGGATCCAGTAGTGGTGCAACAACACAGCATGCAATTTATTGAAGCGTGTATCAAAGCTGGCAAACAAGTAGATTATTTCTTGTATCCAACACATGAACACAATGTGCGTGGTAAGGACCGCATACACTTGAACGAAAAAATCGCGCGTTACTTCGATTTACATCTTAAATAACATATAAAAACCTCCTCGTGAGGTTTTTTTTTTGTAATTTAATAGACGCAGTTTTTAAAT
>JAGHSS010000112.1 GCA_018065745.1 Candidatus Neoflavobacterium equi
ATTTACACTAACTAATTAAACTGTAAGAAATGAAAAAATTATTAAGTCTTGTTGCGATTATAGCATTCAGCGCAACATCATTTGCACAAACAAAAGGTCCAAAAATTGAATTTAAAGCAAAAGAAAACACCATTGATTATGGAACTGTTTCTAGAGATTCTGACTCAGGATTAAGAACTTTTGAATTTAAAAATACGGGTGATGCACCTTTAATCGTTACGAATGTACAATCATCATGTGGATGTACAGTTCCATCAAAACCAACAGAACCAATCATGCCAGGTAAAGAAGGTAAAATTGATGTAAAATACAATATGTCTCCAGGGAAAATTGCTAAAACTATCACAGTTGAATCAAATGCAGTTAACGTTCCAGAAGGACGTGTTTCTTTGAGAATCAAAGGAGAAGTTGTGGTTAAAGAAGCTAAAAGCGACTTGGAAAAACCAAAAGCAGTAATGCAAACTAAATAATAAAACACCATATAAAAAGGGGCAATCTTTACAGATTGCCCCTTTTTTATTTGCCTAAATATTAATGACATACACTGTGTGCTCCAATAATCAAATTTAATGTACTTGGCGAAAGGTAGGGAATGGAAAGTCCCAAACCGCGAATCACAAAGAAAACACCAAGCAGACAGGTCAGTACTGGAATCCCTTTCTGTATGTAGCCGCGCACTTTTGGCGTCATTGCATCCAGCAGCAACTTGATCAACAACATCAAAGGAACGGTGCCCAAACCATAACTAAACATAAATTTGGCGGCCTCGCTGTAATCCTGTGTGCCCAAAGCGCCAAACAAAGCGACATAAACCAAGCCGCAGGGCAAGAATCCATTTAAAACTCCTACCACAAAAAAACTAAATGCCTTTTTGGATTTGATTTGCTGCCCCAACTGTTTTTTAATCAAACTTATGCCACGGCCCAATTTGCCGTTGAACTGTTGCAATCCCAACATCTTTGAAGAAAAGAGGGAAAAAACAATCATCGCGATTCCCAAAACAATGGACAGCTGTTGCTGTATTCCCGCAAGGAAAAATCCCCTTCCCAAGGTGCCAAAAAACAACCCCATCAGGGTGTAGGTCAAAAGTCTCCCCAAGTGATAACTCAGTAATTGCGCCTGCTTTTTAAAGGTTGAAGTGCGAGAAACAGGCAGCATTAACGCAATGGGACCACACATCCCAACACAGTGCAGACTGCTAAACAATCCCAGGATAAAAGCGCCCCAAATCATCTCAGTCTATTTTTACTGTTTCAGTAACCATATATGGAATGCCGTTGTGCTTCCAATCTACAACCACTTCCCAAACACCTGAAGCCAGGTTGGTATTGGGAACAACAAAGTTTAAATGTTCCAATTTCAGTTTGAAATTTTGATCCAACTTTTCATCAGACGCTCTGTACAAACTCACGCTTCCCACAATTTTAGTGTAGTCAAAATGTTCTGGAAAGTGAATGATCATCCCTTTTGAAATTGGAATTATTTGCACGGGGCTGACCAACACACGCGCATTGTTTTTTTTGAGGTATACAGAATCTACCTCTTTTTCTTTTTTGTAATATTCTTCTGTGACCATTTGATGGTCGTATGCTTTATTAGATTGTACTTGCAAGACAAAATACAGGATAAAACTCATAAACAAAGCAAATGCTATCACGATACAGGTTCCCCAATTGAATTTCATAATGGTAATTTTTAAGTGGTTTATATTTTGGTCTTTTTCTTTGGTTTGGTTTTGTTTTTTAAAACCTCCCCGTTGCCAGGGAGGGTGATTTTTAAAAACTAGTTGAAACTTCTTGGACTCAAGAAATTTGTTTTGGTGGTTTCAATCAGCACCTGGCCGTTGTAAACTTCTATGATCAACTCTGTTTTATCGCGTTCCAATAAAACCTGAGGTATTTCAATAAACAGCGTTCCTTGGGACATCCCCTGGGACGGAATTTGCATTTTTTCTTTTCCAACAATTTGCACTGTCGCAGGAATATTTGCCACTTTAAAGGTCACTTCATTGTAGTCAACAACGGTTTTGTTGACCAATTTAAAAGTAAACACATTGCTGATGTTTGCGCCCTTGTGCTCAAAGAGTTGTCCAGGCAATCTCAATATATTGGCCTCAACATCGCTTCTCAAAAACAACAGTCCAACAAACAACAGAATCAAAGCGCCCAAAACTCCCAAATAGGCCTTCATGCGCAGGGTGAATTTAAAAGGTTCTTTTGCTTTTATCCCGCGTTCTGAAGCAAAGGTGATCAAGTTGGGTTGCATTTCCAGACTGTGCATCACGTGGTTACACTCATCAATACAAGCCGTGCAGTTGATGCATTCCAACTGGGTTCCATTTCTGATGTCTATTCCAGTAGGACAGACGTGAACACAGCGTTTACAGTCAATACAGTCCCCTTTTCCCAAGGCTTTTCTGTCTTCTTTTTTAACCATTTTGGCCCTTCCGGAAGTACCTTCTCCCCTCACATAATCATAGGCAACAACCACAGATTTATCATCCAAGAGTACCCCTTGTAGCCTTCCATAAGGACAGGCGATGATGCAAACCTGCTCTCTGAACCAAGCGTAGATAAAGTAAAAAACACCTGTAAAACACAGCAGTGCAATAAGCGTACTGCTGTTGTGGAAAGGTCCTTTTCTCACCATGTCCAAAACAACGTCACTCCCAATGATGTAAGCCAAGAAAATATTGGCAATGGCAAAAGATATGAGGAAGTAAAGCAGGTATTTGAAACTGCGTTTTCTGATTTTCTCAGCGTCCCACGCCTGTTTGTCCAATTTGATCTGTGCAGTTCTGTCTCCCTCAATCCAGTAGTCTATGCGTCTGAAAACCATTTCCATGAAAATGGTCTGCGGACAAATCCAACCGCAAAACAACCTTCCAAAGGCTACTGTAAACAAGGTTACTCCCACAATGCCGATGATCAAAATCAAAACCAACAAGTAAAAATCCTGTGGCCAAAACGGCGCTCCAAACAAACTGAACTTGCGGTCAATGATGTTGAACAAAAACAGCTGATTGCCGTTGATGTGTATGAAAGGCGCAGAAAATAAAAACAGCAAAAGCAGATAGCTTACATATTTTCTTTGATTGTATAAGCGTCCGTTAGGTTTTTTTGGATGTAGGAAAATGCGTTTTCCCTCTTTGTCAATCGTTCCAATATGATCTCTAAAGTCATCCTCAGTATGTTGAGACATGTTTTTTGGATTTAAAAAAACGGTTCATGTCCATCACTGGAAATGAACCGCTAGAATTAATTATGGGACTACTACTTTGCCGGTGTAGTTTTCAGTTCTCCTTCTGGAGCTTTTGGATCCACAGGATTACTCCCTTGAAGACTCAAAACATAACTGGCAATTTTTTCTATTTCAGAAGGTTTGATGATTTCTTTCCAAGCTACCATCCCCTTGCCTGAACGACCACCTTCCATAATGGTGTTAAATACTTCTTTGACATCTCCTCCAAGAATCCAGTATTCATCTGTCAGGTTGGGCCCAATTGCTCCTCCTGCATCTGGTCTGTGACACGCCACACAATTGGTTTCAAAAAGTGCTTTTCCCTTAGCCAAATCTGAAGGCTCAGTCAACAACACTACATTTTCAACACTTTTGGTGTCTGGAGCAGTTAATTTATACAATTCAACAGCCTTGGTTGCCTCAGCCATTTCTTTTTGAAATTCTTGGTGCTGATTGTCATAATCTAAAACGTGGTATTTGGTCAGGTAAATAATCGCAAATGCAATACAACCATAGAACAAATACACCCACCACGGTGGCAAATCATTATCTAATTCTTTGATGCCGTCATAATCGTGATCCATCGTGATGGAAGCTTCCTCCTCCATCTTTTTGGTGCGCGTCAATTTGTTGACAAAATTTTTAAACCCTGGAGTTTCAGTAAACCATTGGTCATCTTCAGCTTCATGAGCTTCCCACTGTTCTGGAGTCATCACAGAGCGCATCAAAGCGTTTAGTGCTGAAACAACCATTTCAATAGCGATGAGCAGCAGTAAGAAAAAGGCCAGAATCAACATCACAATTGGATATCTCACAAAAGCCGGTTGATCTCCAGAATCAATCGCCCACTCCATTCCAATAAAAAACAGAAAGAATAAAAGTGGAACCCTTACATATACAGGAAAGAATTTTTTCATAGTGTTTCTGTGTTAGATGTTACACAATGATCCTCTAAAGGCAATTGACTCAATTCTTCAATTTTTTCTTTGCGGTAGGTAAACACCCACACATAAAGCATGATAAAGAAACTAAAGAAGATCAGTAGGGAGATAATTGGGTATATCTCTATACCCAATATCGTATCTAAGTTGTGTTTTATAAATTTTAACATCTGATGTGTTTTTAATCTTGTTTAGGCTGTTTAATCTTGATATCTGTTCCCAGACGTTGTAGGTAAGCAATCATAGAGATAATTTCACGATCTTTCATATCCACATATTGCTCTCCTTTAGCAGCCGCCTTTTCACGTCCTTGCGCATCACTCTTAACAAAATCAGGGTCATTTCTCAAATTCTCTTCAATCTGTGCCGCCTGAGCTGCCATGTTTTTACGAGCGTTCAAAATGTCTGCTTCTGTATATGGAACACCCAATTTAACCATCACCTCCATTTTCTTTTCAATGTCGCTATAATCTGCTGCTTTGTTGTCAAACAACCATTTGTAACGCGGCATGATTGAACCTGCAGAGGTACTTTGTGGATCCCACATGTGGTTAAAGTGCCAGTTGTCATTGTACTTACCACCAATTCGCATCAAGTCAGGACCTGTTCTTTTAGAACCCCATAAGAATGGGTGATCATATACATATTCTCCAGATTTAGAGTACTCCCCATAACGGGCAACCTCAGATCTGAACGGACGAATCATTTGGGAGTGACATCCCACACAACCTTCTCTGATGTATAAATCTCTACCTTCCAATTCCAATGGAGTGTAAGGTTTCACAGAACTGATGGTTGGTATATTTTCTTGAACCACCAACGTTGGCACAATTTGAATAATCCCACCAATCAAAATAGCTACTGTAGCTAATACAGTCAATTGTATCGGTTTGCGTTCCAACCATCCGTGGAAGCGCTCTCCTTTTAGACGTTTTGGAGAAATGCGTTCCAAAGCGGGTGCTTCTGCCAATTCATCTGTGATTTTTTCACCCACTTGAACCGTTTTAATAATGTTGTAAACCAATACAAACATTCCAATCAAATAAAGTGTTCCACCCACTGCACGCATGGCATACATCGGCATGATTTGCGTTACTGTTTCCAAGAAGTTTCCATAAACCAAAGAACCGTCTGGATTAAATTGTTTCCACATCAAAGCTTGGTTGAAACCAGCTACATAAAGTGGTAGTGTATATAAAATGATCCCCAAGGTTCCAATCCAGAAGTGAACGTTCGCCAATTTAGTAGACCACAATTGTGTTTTTGTCAATTTTGGGATCAACCAGTAGATCAATCCAAAAGTCATGAACCCGTTCCAAGCCAATGCGCCAACGTGAACGTGAGCTACAATCCAATCTGTAAAATGGGCAATTGCATTTACATTTTTCAAAGACAACATAGGTCCCTCAAACGTTGCCATTCCATATCCTGTGATTCCCACAACAAAGAATTTCAACACCGGTTCCACACGTACCTTGTCCCAAACTCCTCTCAAGGTTAGCAACCCATTGATCATCCCTCCCCAAGATGGAGCAATCAACATAATGGAGAATACAACTCCTAAGTTTTGCGCCCATTCTGGCAAAGCTGAATACAATAAATGGTGAGGTCCAGCCCAGATGTAAATAAAGATTAAAGACCAAAAGTGTATGATGGACAGACGGTAAGAATACACCGGTCTGTTGGCAGCCTTAGGTAAAAAGTAATACATCAACCCCAAGAAAGGCGTGGTTAAAAAGAAGGCAACTGCATTGTGACCATACCACCATTGTACCAAAGCATCTTGAACCCCTGCATATACAGAATAAGATTTTAAAGCACTAACAGGCAAACTCAAAGAGTTGAAGATGTGCAAAACGGCAACGGTAATGAATGTAGCCAAGTAAAACCATATCGCAACATACAAATGGCGTTCTCTTCTTCTCAAAATAGTCATGATCATATTGACCCCAAATACCACCCAAATCACTGCAATGGCAATATCTATAGGCCATTCTAATTCAGCGTATTCTTTTGAAGACGTGAACCCCAGTGGTAAGGTAATTGCGGCAGCAACTAAAATCAATTGCCAGCCCCAGAAGTTGATGTTGCTCAGTGCATCACTGAACATACGGGTTTTCAATAAACGTTGCAGTGAATAATACATTCCTGCAAAAATGGCGTTCCCCACAAAGGCAAAGATCACCACATTGGTGTGCAACGGACGTAGTCTACCGTAGCTCAACCAAGAAATTCCGTCTGTCATCCCTGGAAACAGGTACATCAATGCAACCACAAGGCCCACCAACATCCCCACAACTCCAAAGAAGATTGTAGCGTATAGGAATTTCTTTACAATTTTGTTATCGTAATAAAATTGCTGTACTTCCATAATTAATTAGTTTCTATTTTTGTTTAGGTTTGTTTTTCGTCTTTACCAATTCATCCTCAAATAACATCCGCACTGAGGGGGTGTAATCATCGTCAAATTGACCGCTTTTTACTGCTCTGATAAAAGCAATAAGGAAGCAAGCGGCAACCACTATACTGATGCTTATCAAGATGTATATCACACTCATAGTTCTTGTTTTATAGGTCAAATGTACTCCCATTCATCGGGGGTAAATATGACATTTGTCAGCAAGGGGAAAACCAGCGTCAAAACATGATATTTATCATATTTTGGCCCTTTTTGCGCCAATGGCTGTTTGAAGGGAAACAAAGCTGACAATGGTAATGGTGCTCAACGGCATGATGATGGCTGCCACCAATGGAGAAAGCAAGCCGCAAACGGCAAAGGTCAATCCAACGGCATTGTAAAGCAGCGACAATCCAAAACTCCACTTGATGGTTTTGACCGCTTTTTTGGACAACTTTAAATAGGTATCCAACAGTTGGAATTGTTGGGCATCCAAAATTCCGTCACAGGCAGGGGAAAAAACATTGACGTTTTCAGAAATGGAAATCCCCACGTTGCTTTGAGCCAAAGCCCCAGCATCATTAAGTCCATCCCCAACCATCATGACGTATTTGCCCTCCTGTTGTAAATTTTTGATATAGTTTAGTTTTTGATCGGGTTTTTGATTGAATACCAAGGTGGTACCCTCAGGCAAGATGCGCTTTAAGAACGCTTCCTCACCGGCATTGTCTCCAGACAAAACCACCAATTCACAGTGGCTGTGCAAACGGCTCAATAAGGTTTCCATCCCCGCTCTGTAGGGATTGTCAAAGACAAATTTGCCCTGATACACCCCATTGATTGCCAGGTGAACCACCGTCTCAGAAAGCATTTGATCTGTTTCCAACTGCAAGAAAGAAGCAGAACCCAACGCAATGTGCAAGCCGTTGACCTCCCCGCTGATTCCCTTCCCGGTTACCTCTTCAAAATGGGCAACAGCAGTGGTTTTTTCCTGCTCAAAAAAGCTGTATAACCTTCTGTTCAAGGGGTGGTTGGAATTGCGCACCACAGATTTTACAGCCTCCTTAAAAGCGACCTCCAATACAGCCCCTTCATAGTAAATTTCAGCTTTGGAATTGGTCGTTAACGTTCCCGTTTTATCAAAGACCACCGTGTCAATTTGAGCCATTTTCTCAATCACCTGCGCATCTTTCAGGTACAGTTTGCTACTTCCAAAATAGCGCAACACATTCCCCAAAGTAAATGGAGCCGTCAGCGCCAAAGCACAAGGACAGGCCACAATTAATATGGCGGTGAAGACATTAAAAGCCGTGGTAACATCCACAAAAAACCATCCGATAAAAGAGAGTACTGCCAAAGCCAGCAGCCCCGGAGTAAAGTAATGACTGATTTTGTCTGTCAGTGTTCTGTATGCCAAATCCTCCTCTTTTTGAAAAACCGCATGACTCCACAAAGACGTCAAATAAGATTGGGAAACCTCGTGCAGCACTTCCATTTCAACCCCGCTCCCCAACTGTTTTCCACCAGCAAAGATTTTGTCCCCACTCGTTTTGACAATCGGTTCTGCCTCCCCAGACACAAAAGCGTAGTCTATAGAAGCCTGCGGAGACATCAGAATCCCATCCACCGGAATCAATTCCTGGTTTCTGATCAACAGACGATCTCCAATTTTGATGTCATAAATAGCCACAGCCTGCTCTGCCCCTTGCACCAGTTTAGTAACTGCCATGGGGAAATAAGACTTATAATCACGTTCAAAAGAAAGGAAGTTGTATGTTTTTTGCTGGAACAGCTTGCCCAAAAGCATAAAGAAAATCAGGGAGCACATGCTGTCAAAGAACCCCTGACTGTGGTCAAAAATAATGTCATAACTAGACCTTAAAAACATCACGATGATTCCAAGAGCAATTGGAATTTCAATGCTGAGAATCCCAGCCTTAATACTTTTCCAAGCCGCCTCATAATACCCCCATCCAGAATACAAAAATGCCGGTAGGGAAATCCCAAAAATCAACCACCTAAAGAAGCCTTTATACTGTTGAATCCAGAATTCATCCACCTCAAAATATTCCGGAAAAGACAACAACATCACATTCCCAAAACAAAAAAATGCCACCCCGATTCGATAAATCAAACTGCGATCAATTTTCTGTTGTACTTGGTCATAATCCTCCAAACTGAGGTAAGGTTCATAGCCGATTTTTGCCAAAAGCAAGACAATATCTTTCAGACTTGAAGTTTCTGAAATAAATACAATACGCACCTTTTTTTCGTGAAAATTCACTTGGGAGCGCTGCACACCTGGCAGTAATTTATTTAAATTTTCCAATATCCAGATGCAAGAACTGCAGTGGATATGTGGAATATAAAGATTTGTAATTTGCGTTCCACCCTCGTCAAAAGAAATCAATTTCTCCACCAAATGCGGTTGGTCCAAGAAATTGTAACGGTTGACATCTACAGACACACGCGCACCTGGCGCATCCCCCATTTCATAGTAGGACGTCAGGTCATTTGCAGAAAAAATTTCATATACCGTTTGACAACCTGTGCAACAAAACGACAGTTCGTCAAATACAATTTCCTCTTTTTTAACAATTGGTCCCCCACAATGGTAACAATTTTGCACTTCCATAAAACGACTGATTTTATATCTACAAATTTCCTGCTTTATCCCCCCTTAACCTATGATAAATGTCATCATAATCCGTATATTTGCACATCTTTAAACTATACCAAAACTATGAGCAAGTGCGAACAATGTATTGTGAGACAGTTCAGCTCCTTAAAAGCCCTGACTAAGGATGAATTAATACAGATGTCCAAATGCAAAACCTCTTACACCATCAAAAAGGGGGATTCGATATTTGAGGAAGGCGATGTCACAAACGGCATTTACTGCATCAAAGACGGCGTTTGTAAACTATCCAAATTGAGTCCAAACGGCAAGGATCAGATCATCAAATTTGTGCGTCCTGGAGAATTGTTGGGCCAGCGCTCCATGATCAGTGAGGAGCCAACCAACCTGAGCGCCATAGCCTTGGAAGACATGGAAGTGTGTTTTGTTCCCAAGCAAGAAATTTTAAATTTCTTCACTCAGAACAACAAATTTTCTTTAAATGTTATGAAAACTTTGTCCAACGACCTTAAAGAAGCAGACGATCTCACCGTTTCCATGGCCCAAAAAACGGTCAAAGAACGCCTCGCTGCAGCCTTGTTGTACTTGGAAGAAATTTTTGACGTCAACATGGATGACACCCTGAAAGTGCAATTGTCAAGAGAAGAATTGGCAGGCATGATTGGCACCGCGACAGAAAGTTGCATCAGACTCCTTTCAGAATTCAACAAATTGGGACTGATCGAATTGATCGGAAAGAAAATTGCCTTGAAAGACAGAAAGGGACTGGAAAAATTAGCAAATCAATAAATATTGACATCATATGGGCGTTGCGCCCCCGCCCAAGGCGGGTTGGGGGCGCCGGGTTTTCCGCTTTATCTTTTGGCTGGCAAAGCCAGTCAAAAGGATGCCGCTACAACCCCTAACGCAAAAAAAAACGATCACACTGAAAAAGTGTGATCGTTTTTTTTTTATATCCTTGCAAAGCTCTTATACCAAGTAGATACCGTCTTCCTCAATTCGAATCAATTTCTGTTTGTACAAACTACCGACAGCTTTTTTGAAAACTTTCTTACTCATTTTCAAAACCGTCTTGATTTCCTCCGGATGAGAAGCATCGTTTAATCCCAAAAATCCGTTGTTAGATTTAAGTTCCGCCATAATTTTCTCAGCACTCGGCTCAATTACTTCCACCCCAATTGGGTTTCTAGAAACGTCGATTTTACCGTCAGGTCTGATAAATTTGATGTAACCAATCACACGGTCTCCCGTTCTCAAATCTTCATATACCTCATTGGTGTACAACAATCCTTTGTGTAGTTCATTGATGATCACATTAATCCCCACCTCTGTGATGTGAGAAACAATTAAATCTACTTCATCCCCTACTTGCACGGTAAGGTTGTCATTCTGTAAAAATTTATTTGTTCTACTTGAACCCACCAAACGGTTGGTCTTGTCATCCAAATGCATGAAAATCAAATAACGCTTTCCTGTTTCCATTGGACGCGCCTGCTCCTTGAAAGGAACAAATAAATCCTTTTCCAATCCCCAATCCATGAAGGCACCAAATGAGTTGGTGTAATTTACTTTCAACAAAGCAAATTCATTCAAGTATATATAAGGATGTAAAGTGGTTGCCACCGGACGCTCTTCGTGATCTAAGTATACAAAAACTTCAATTTCTGCATCAATCTCAAAGTTTGTAGGTACATATTTTGTTGGAAGCAATACATCAGAAGTACCATCGGTTAAAAATAGACCAACGTTCGTTGATCGTGCAATGGTTAGTGTATTGTATTTTCCTATTTCTATCATGGGTATTCTTATTTAAAGTGCAAAGGTAACAAAAAAAGAGGTTGTTTCCAGCCTCTTTTGATTTATGATATATAATGTATGCTTATTTGTTGTAAACAGCTTCTTTTTTGAAGTGTTTAGCCAATAAATAATACACTACAGCACGGTATTTATTGCGGTTTGACTTTCCGTATTGTTCCATTACAGACTCAATAGCAGCATCCAATTCTGGACCGTCTGTTAATCCTAATTTTTTGATTAAGAAATTGTTTTTAACCGTTTCTATCTCAGATTTCTGAGATGCTGAAACCGTAGATGAATCCGCGTTGTAAATTGCAGGACCACAACCAATAGTTACTTTGGTTAAGAAATCCATATCAGCTTCTACTCCGCATTTATCCTTTAAATCTGATGCATATTTAGCAATCAATTCTTCTCTTTTACTCATGTTTTGGTTATGTTAATTAGTAATGATA
>JAGHSS010000195.1 GCA_018065745.1 Candidatus Neoflavobacterium equi
AAGAAGGAAACAAAGTTTCTTATGTTGAAGAAGATGGTAAAAAAGGAAAAGTAGCAACTAACGTAACCGTGGTTGAATAGTATATAAATCCTATTTTCTATTAAAACTTTAAAAAAGCCGTAAATAATATTTACGGCTTTTTTTATTCATATCAGCAAAATTTTAACACTACTATTCTTATTGAGTCTAAATTCAAATTAGCTAACTCATTGAACCACTGTAAAGACTACTAAAAAAATAAAAAGGATTATTAAATCTTAAAATATATATTTGTGAAATAATTATTACAAATCATAACAAATATGCAAAACAACCAATTTGATTATATCCCAATTCTCATGCAATTGGGCTTGGCCGTAGGGTTTGTGGTGCTTACCATCATTGGTTCTAGTTTTTTGGGACCTAAGAGAAAATCTGCAAACAAAGACATGAATTTTGAATGTGGAGTTTCAGAAACCATTGGAGATGCTAGAACGCCATTCAGCGTGAAATATTTTCTTGTGGCCATACTTTTTGTGCTTTTTGATGTGGAAGTAATTTTCTTGTATCCTTGGGCAGTAAACTTCAAAGCAATGGGATGGGACGGCTTTGCCAAAATGGGAATATTCATGTTTGTTTTAATCGTCGGTCTTTTATATGAGTATAAGAGACGCGGTTTGGAATGGGATAAATAGAAGAACAAATGAACACAAAAGATACACATATCGTTTCCCCTCCAGAAGGTTTTTCTGGAGAGGGTTTTTTTGCTACCAAGCTGAGCGAAGTAGTGGGATTGGCACGTGCCAACTCCATGTGGCCATTGCCATTTGCTACCTCTTGCTGTGGTATTGAATTCATGGCCACCATGGCCGCAACCTATGACGTGGCTCGTTTTGGATCAGAACGCATGAGTTTCTCACCAAGACAGGCAGACATGTTGTTGGTAATGGGAACCATCGCCAAAAAAATGGCGCCCATATTGAGACAGGTTTACGAACAAATGGCAGAACCAAAATGGGTAATCGCCGTGGGAGCTTGTGCTTCTTCAGGTGGTGTTTTTGATACCTATTCTGTCCTTCAGGGAATTGACAAAGTCATTCCAGTTGATGTTTATGTCCCAGGATGTCCGCCAAGACCAGAACAGATTTTGGACGGCATCATGAGCTTGCAAGACATTGTTAAAAATGAATCTGTAAGAAGAAGAAATTCTGAAGAATACAAACACTTACTTGAGTCTTACAACATCAAATAACATGGCATTAGAGTACACATATATACAAGAAAAGTTAGAAGAAAAATTTGGTGCAGCCATCAAATCCACAACCGTCATCCAAGAGATGTTAACCGTGGAATTGGAAGCGAGCAAAAATTTGGAAGCAATTGAATTTCTGAAGTCAGACCCCAAGCTGCGCTTCAACTTCCTGACAGATGTCTGCGGGGTGCACTATCCAGACCACACCAAAGACAGACAGTTTGCCGTGGTGTACCACATGCACAACTGGATGGACAATGTGCGCATGAGAATCAAGTGCTTTTTACCTGGAGATCAACCAGAGATTGAATCAGTGACAGCCGCTTTCTTAAGTGCCAATTGGCAGGAGCGTGAAACCTATGATTTCTATGGCATCACCTTCAAAAATCACCCACAACTCAAACGCATTTTGAACATGGATGAAATGACGTCATTCCCGTTGAGAAAAGAATTCCCAATGGAAGACGGAGGAAGAACAGACAAGGACGACCGCTTCTTTGGACGCACGTCAAATTGCAATTAACAAACAGGAAATAACAGACGCATGTCAGACTTATTATTACCACCAGAACAACGATTCGCCAAAGAAATCGAACATCGCAAAAACGAGGACGGCAGTGAATTAACCATACTTAACCTTGGTCCAACGCACCCAGCCACACACGGGATTTTCCAAAACCTGTTGTTGATGGACGGGGAACGCATTGTGGACGGTGAAGGAACCGTGGGATACATTCACCGCGCCTTTGAGAAAATAGCTGAAAACAGACCGTTTTATCAAATCACCGTCTTGACAGACCGCATGAACTACTGCTCCTCACCCATCAACAATATGGCGTGGTGGATGACGCTGGAAAAAGTGCTTAATATTGAAGTGCCAAAACGCGCACAATACATGCGTGTCATCATCATGGAGTTGGCTAGAATTGCAGACCACATCATCTGTAGCTCAGTTATGGGAGTAGACACAGGAGCCCTGACCGGGTTTTTGTATGTATTCCAATACAGAGAGAAGATTTATGAAATCTATGAAGAGATTTGTGGCGCACGTCTAACAACCAATATGGGACGCATTGGAGGTTTTGAACGCGATTGGAGCGACGCCGCATGGCAGAAAATCAACGCCTTCTTGGAAGAATTTCCAGCAGTTTGGACAGAGTTTGAAAACCTGTTGACCCGCAATAGAATCTTCATGGACCGCACCATCAACGTGGGAGGCATCAGCGCTGAAAAAGCAATTAGCTATGGCTTCACAGGACCAAACCTGCGCGCAGCAGGAGTTGATTATGACGTGCGGGTCATGCAGCCCTACTCTTCTTATGAAGATTTTGAATTTGACATCCCTGTGGGTAAAAACGGAGACTGTTATGACCGTTTCTGCGTCCGCAACGCAGAGGTTTGGGAATCCATGAAAATCATCAAACAGGCCATCGCAAAATTGCCAGAAGGTCCATACCACGCTGACGTGCCTGATTATTACCTCCCCCCAAAAGAAGACGTTTACAACACCATGGAAGGCTTGATCTACCACTTTAAAATTGTGATGGGTGAAGTTCCTGTACCAGTAACTGAGGTGTACCACCCAGTGGAAGGTGGAAATGGAGAGTTGGGATTCTACTTGATCACAGACGGCAGCAGAACACCATACCGCTTGCACTTTAGACGTCCGTGTTTTATTTATTACCAAGCATACAATGAAATGGTCAAAGGGCAAATGCTTTCTGACGCCATTGCAACCCTGTCCAGCTTGAATGTTATTGCAGGAGAATTAGACGCATAAATTATGGAAAAGACATTACACAAACAAAATATAAATATCTCTGAAAGCTTGATGGCGCGCATTGAGGAATTGATCAGCCACTATCCTGCAGACAAGAGAAAATCTGCCTTATTGCCCGTTTTACATGAGGTACAAGACGCCCATGACAACTGGTTGAGCACAGAGCTACAAGAAAAGGTTGCTGAAATTCTGGAAATTAAACCCATTGAAGTTTTTGAAGTGGTTTCTTTTTACACCATGTACAACCAAAAACCGGTTGGAGCATACCACTTTGAATTTTGTAGAACTTCCTGCTGCATGATTCGCGGTGCAGAAGACATGATTGACTACACCTGCAACAAATTGGGCATCAAAGAAGGAGAAACAACGGCAGACGGACTGTTCACTGTGACCGGTGTGGAGTGTTTGGGAGCCTGTGGTTATGCTCCTATGATGCAGGTTGGTGATTACTATCACGAACACCTAACCCCAGAAAAAGTAGACCAGATCATCGCTGATGCAAGAGCTGGAAATATAAAAATACACGATAAATAATACCATGGGACAAAAAATATTATTAGACAAAATACATATTCCAGGTATCAAAACCTATGACGTATACCGCCAAAATGGTGGGTATGCTGCTGTTGAAAAAGCGTTGAAACACATGACGCCAGATGAAATCACAGAAGAGGTGAAAACCTCAGGTCTGAAAGGACGTGGTGGCGCTGGATTCCCAATGGGAATGAAATGGAGTTTCATTGACAAAAAATCTGGTAAACCAAGACATTTGGTATGCAACGCAGATGAGTCAGAACCGGGAACATTCAAAGACCGTTATTTGATGGAACACATTCCCCACCTGTTGGTTGAAGGAATGATTGTTTCCAGCTATGCCCTGGGATGTAACCTGTCCTACATTTACATCAGAGGTGAATATATGTGGGTGTACAAAATCTTGGAACGCGCCATCAAAGAAGCTTATGCTGCTGGATGGTTGGGTAAAAACATCCAAGGTTCAGGATATGATTTAGACTTACACGTGCACTGTGGTGCTGGAGCATACATCTGTGGTGAAGAAACAGCGTTGATTGAATCTCTTGAAGGTAAGAGAGGAAATCCAAGAATCAAACCGCCCTTCCCTGCCATCAGCGGGTTGTGGCAAAATCCAACGGTGGTAAACAATGTGGAATCCATTTCCAACGTGCCGTGGATTGTGTTGAACTCAGGAGCTGACTATGCCAACATTGGACATGGAAAATCAACTGGAACCAAATTAATTTCTGCTTCAGGACACATAAAAAACCCAGGGGTTTATGAAATTGAATTGGGACTTAGCGTGGATGAATTCATGAATTCTGACCAGTATTTGGGTGGGATGATGAATGACAGACCGCTAAAAGCATTGGTACCTGGAGGTTCTTCAGTGCCTATTTTACCTGCACACCTGATCTACAAAACCGCAGCGAATGAAGACCGCCTGATGACTTATGAGTCTTTGTCAGACGGAGGCTTTGCTACCGGATCCATGTTGGGTTCTGGAGGGTTCATTGTTTACAATGACACCGCGTGTATTGTGAGAAACACCTGGAACTTTTCCCGTTTCTACCACCACGAATCCTGCGGTCAGTGTTCTCCTTGTAGAGAGGGAACCGGATGGTTGGAAAAAGTATTGTGGCGCATTGAAAACGGACAAGGACGTGAAGAAGACATTGAATTGTTGTGGAGCATCCAATCCAAGATTGAAGGGAATACCATCTGTCCTTTGGGTGACGCAGCGGCTTGGCCGGTTGCAGCAGCCATCAGACATTTCAGAGACGAGTTTGAATACCACATCCGCTTCCCTGAAAAGGTCAAAGACAGAAACCACTTTACGGCTGAACCTTTCAGTCAAGTGCAACATTTGATGCACAAACAAACCCTATAAAAATAACAGTGATCATCCAAGTTTAATCCAATTAAACTTAAACAATAAAAGCAATGAAAGTTACAATTGACGGACACGAATTAGAAGTCGAACCAGGAACAACCATCTTGCAAGCAGCCCGAATGATGGGTGGGGAATCTGTTCCTCCAGCCATGTGCTACTATTCCAAATTAAAGGGAAGTGGTGGAAAATGCAGGGCGTGTTTGGTTGAAGTTTCCAAAGGTAGCGAGGCAGACCCAAGACCCATGCCAAAATTGATGGCTTCTTGTGTTACAGGAGTTATGGACGGTATGGAAGTGAAAAGCATCACCTCAGAAAAAGTGTTGGATGCCAGAAAATCTGTTACTGAATTTTTGTTGATCAACCATCCCTTGGATTGCCCTGTGTGCGATCAAGCGGGGGAATGTGATCTTCAAAATTTAAGTTTTAAACACGGGAAATCCCAAACCAGATACATAGAAGAAAAAAGAACTTTTGAACCAGAAGATATCGGGGATAAAATTCAATTGCACATGAACAGATGTATTCTGTGTTACCGCTGTGTGATGACCGCAGATCAATTGACAGATGAACGCGTTCACGGGGTGGTAAACAGAGGGGATCACTCTCAAATTTCTACTTGTATTTCCAAAGCCATTGACAATGAGTTTTCTGGAAATATGATTGATGTATGCCCTGTTGGTGCCTTGACAGACAAAACCTTCAGATTCAAATCCAGAGTGTGGTTTAACAAGCCATTCAACGCACACAGAAATTGTCCAACCTGTTCAGGAAAGACCACCGTGTGGATGTTTGGAAATGAAATTCAAAGGGTAACGGCAAGAAAAGACGTCTACCATGAGGTGGAAGAATTTATTTGCAACAGCTGCAGATTTGATCACAAAGAAGTGAGCGACTGGACTATTGAAGGACCGCGCAAATTTGAAAAAGACTCTGTAATCAACCAAAATAATTACACCCGTCCCCTAATACCTGTGACCATTCAAACAGAAGATCACATCTTGAAAGGACGTGAGGAAGACCGCAAAAAAATCAGTATGAAAGACATTCCTTTAACACCAAAAAATTCTTAGAGGCATGGATCAAGCAATCATCATAGAAAAGGGCATCGTCATTGTTGCCGTTTTTGCCATCACCATGTTGATGGCCATGTATGCCACCTTGGCTGAAAGAAAAATTGCCGCTTGGTTGCAAGACCGCATCGGTCCAAACCGCGCGGGATTTGGAGGGATTTTACAACCGTTAGCTGACGGTTTAAAACTGTTTTCAAAAGAAGAATTTATGCCAGACACCCCAAACAAATTTTTGTTTTTGGTGGGTCCGGCAATCTCCATGAGCATGGCTTTGATGACCAGTGCCGTGATTCCGTGGGGAGACAAATTGATTGTGGGTGGCCGTGAGGTCATCTTGCAAGCAACAGACATCAACGCTGCCTTGCTTTATGTATTTGCTGTGTTGAGTGTGGGTGTTTATGGAATCATGATTGGTGGTTGGGCTTCCAACAACAAATATTCCCTGATGTCTGCCATGCGTGCAGCTTCCCAAATGATCTCTTATGAGGTAGCCATGGGATTGTCTGTCATCGCTTTGATCATGATGTCTGGAACCTTGAGTTTAAAAGAAATCGCCTTGCAACAGCAGGGTATGAACTGGAATGTATTTTACCAACCGTTGGGATTCATCATCTTCTTGGTGTGTTCCTTTGCAGAAACCAACAGAACGCCTTTTGACTTGGCTGAATGTGAGGCAGAGTTAATTGGTGGGTATCACACAGAATACAGTTCCATGAGAATGGGATTCTACCTGTTTGCTGAATATGCAAGTATGTTTATCTCTTCAGCAATTTTGGCTGTGCTTTATTTTGGTGCTTACAACTACCCAGGAATGGAGTGGATGGCTCAAAATGTAGGCGTTAATGTGGCCAATGGTATTGGAATTGGCGTTTTGTTCTTGAAAATTTTCTTCTTCATCTTCTTTTATATGTGGGTGCGTTGGACCATTCCAAGATTCAGATACGACCAATTGATGCACCTGGGATGGAAAATTTTAATTCCACTTGCTATTGTAAATATTATTATCACCGGAGTAGTCATCTTGCTGTTCCAATAAAATAAAGTACTATGTCACTAGATACCGTTTCATTATCAGGTAGAAAAAAAGAGGTGGTCAACAATAAAATGAATTTTTGGGAAAGCCTGTACCTCATCGCTATTGCCAAAGGTTTATGGATCACCCTGGGACACCTTTTTACCCGCAAAGTAACCATTAAGTACCCAGAGCAAGTGCGCCCTGTTTCCCCAATATACCGCGGTCAACACCTGTTGAAACGCGATGAACAAGGAAGAGAAAATTGCACGGCCTGTGGTTTGTGCGCTTTGTCTTGCCCTGCTGAAGCCATCACCATGAAGGCGGCAGAACGCAAACCAGGAGAAGAGCATTTGTACAGAGAAGAGAAATATGCAGAAATATATGAAATCAATATGTTGCGCTGTATTTTCTGTGGACTGTGTGAAGAGGCTTGTCCAAAAGACGCCATTTATTTAACACTTTCAAAAAAGTTTGTCAAAGCAGCTTCAGATCGCGAAGATTTTATCTATGGTAAAGACCGTTTGGTTATGCCTTTGGAAATGGCCATTGCAAACACTAAAACTAATTAATCATGGGAGAAATTATATTTTATTTCCTTGCAGCAATCACCCTGGGAACAGCCTTCCTGACGGTATTGAGTAGAAATCCCATCCACTCTGCAATCTATTTAGTCATCTGTTTCTTTTCCATTGCCGGTCATTATTTGCTGCTAAATGCACAATTCTTGGCCATTGTTCACATCATTGTGTACTCTGGAGCCATCATGATCTTGATGCTTTTTACCATCATGTTGATGAACCTTCACGCCAATTTGGAAAAATACAAACCAACCATGATCAACCTGGGTGCCACCGTTGGGTTCTGCCTTTTGGGACTGATCTTAATCTCTGGTTTGATGCACACCAAACCTGTAGTGGAAAGCTATTATTATGGTGGAGAAGATTTTCAATCCATCAACGTCTTGGGTCAAGTCCTGATGAATGATTATGTAGTTCCATTTGAATTTGTATCCGTTTTACTTTTGGTAGCCATGATTGGAGCGGTGTTGATTTCAAAAAAAGATACGGTTAAAAAAGATACTATTAAAAAAGCTTAATCCATGGAAACCATTTTACAAGAAATTGGTATTGAAACCTATTTATACTTATCGGCCTTGCTTTTTTGCATTGGCGTTTTTGGACTGTTGTTGAGAAGAAATGCCATTGTGATGTTCATGAGCATTGAAATTATGTTGAATGCAGTGAATCTGATGTTGGTTGCTTTTTCAACCTTCCACCAAGATGCCGCTGGTCAAGTATTTGTCTTTTTCTCAATGGCCGTTGCCGCAGCTGAAGTAGCTGTTGGATTGGCGGTAATTGTAGCCATATTTAGAAATATCGGGTCTATTGATGTAGATCAATTAAAAAATTTAAAAGGATAACGTTCCATGGAGACCACATTTGTATTGCTTTTGCTTTTGTCCCCATTTGTCGGCTTTCTTTCTGCCTTGTTTTTTGCGAAAAATAAAGGGAATTTGGCTGGATACATTGGAACAACAGCAGTTTTCGTTTCATTTGTCTTTACTGTATTGCTATTCAATCAGGTAAACACAACTAAAAATCCCATACACATACACTTGTTTGAGTGGATGCAACTGGTAGATTTTAAAATTAACTTTAGTTTTCTATTAGATCAACTGTCATTGCTTTGGTTGCTTTTTGTAACGGGTATTGGAACGTTGATTCACTTATATTCCATCAGCTACCTTCACGATGATGAAAACAGACACAAATACTTCAGCTATTTGAACCTGTTTTTGTTCTTTATGATTTTGTTGGTGATTGGAAGCAACCTGCTCATCCTGTTCATCGGTTGGGAAGGTGTTGGACTGTGTTCTTATCTGTTGATTGGATTCTGGCACACCAACCAAAATTACAACGACGCTGCCAAAAAAGCCTTCATCATGAACCGTATTGGGGATTTGGGTTTTTTAATCGGGATTTTTATCCTCGGGTATGTGTTCAACACCTTGGACTTTGTTGAGTTAAAACAAGCGGTTATTGCTGGTAATGCATACAGCCAATTGGAATGGGTGGGATTGGCAACCTTATGTCTATTTATTGGAGCAACAGGAAAATCTGCCCAATTGCCATTGTTTACTTGGCTTCCAGACGCCATGGCAGGACCAACTCCAGTTTCTGCTTTGATTCACGCTGCAACCATGGTAACTGCAGGGATTTTCATGATCACACGTTTGGACTTTATGTTTGACTTAACGCCAGCGGTACAAGACCTCATGGCCTATGTTGGTGCGTTTACAGCACTTCTTGCTGCTACAATTGCGTGTTTCCAAAATGACATCAAAAAAGTATTGGCTTACTCTACCGTTTCTCAACTGGGATTGATGTTCTTGGCTTTGGGATTGGGTGCTTACCAAGTGGCCGTTTTCCACGTGATTACACATGCGTTCTTCAAGGCGTGTTTGTTCTTGGGTTCAGGATCTGTCATCCACGGTATGCACGGGGAACAAGACATCAGAAATATGGGTGGTTTGCGTCACAAAATGAAGACAACCCACATCACATTTGCAATCTCAACCTTGGCTATTAGTGGGATACCACCTTTGGCTGGTTTCTTCTCTAAAGACGAAATTTTATTGGTAGCCTTTCATGAAAACACCCTGTTGTGGATCATCGCTGCCATCGCTTCTATATTGACTGCTTACTATATGTTCAGACTGTTGTTCTTGACGTTTTATGGAACGTTTAGAGGAACGGAAAAACAGGCCAAAGAACTATGTGAATCTGACGGTTTCATCACGTTCCCATTGGTTGTTTTGGCGGTGCTTGCTGCCGTTGGAGGAGCAATCAGTATTCCTGGAAACAGCTGGTTGGAAAACTACTTAAAACCGGTTTTGTCACAAGCGACAGAAGCGCACCATTTGGACGCAACAACCTTGACGTTAATGGCTACTGCTGTTGTTGGTGCTTTGATTGGATTGGGTATCGCATTCTTTAAATTTATTAAAAGAGAAGAAGTTCCAATGACAGATGATCGCATCATTGGGTTTACCTCTTTGATTTATGACAAATACAAGATTGACGAAATCTATGATTTCATCATTGTCAAACCCATCAACCTTTTGGGGTCATTTGGTAAAAATGTGATCGAACCCAATTTGTCAAAAATGATTTTTTCAGTAGACGCTATTACAGACAGCTTGGGGAACCAAGGAAAAAAACTGCACAATGGAAACCTGGGATTCTATCTCTTTGCCTTTGTGTTTGGTTTGTGTGCAACGGTGTATTACCTATTCTTTATCCGATAAATCAGTAACAATGAATATTACAATATTACTTATACTCTTAGGTGCCGGTGCACTAGCAACTTATGGTGCTGGAAATAAATGGGCGCCAAAGGTGGCTCTGGGTTTCAGCATACTGACGTTTATTTGCGCCCTGACCTTTGTCAATCAGCACAACAGTAGTGATTTTATAGTGAAATGGTTTTCCAATCCTAATGTGTCTTTTGCGATTAAATCTGACGGTTTAGCCTTAACACTTGTATTACTTACTACTGCTCTTGTTCCAATCATACTCTTGACTTCTTTGAATAAAGAGATTAAAAATGCCAAAAGCTTTTATGCATTAGTTTTGTTTATGGCAGGTGCTATGGTTGGAACTTTTTTAGCCGCTGATGGATTTTTATATTACATCTTCTGGGAATTGGCCTTATTACCCATCTTTATGATTGGTTTGTTTTGGGGTGACAACTCCACAGGAGAACGCAAAAAAACCATGATGCGTTTCTTTGTCTTCACCTTTGCAGGTTCCCTTTTCATGTTGGGATCTTTTATTTACCTGTACCAAAAAGTAGGCAGCTTTTACATTGCTGATTTATACAAAGCCAACCTCAACAGTACGGAACAATTTTGGGTGTTTTTGGGATTCTTTATCGCTTATGCCATCAAAATTCCAATCCTTCCGTTCCATTCATGGCAGGCTAAAACATATCAATTTGCTCCAACAGTTGGAACCATGTTGCTTTCTGGAGCCATGTTGAAAATGGGATTGTACTCTGTGATCAGATGGCAAATGCCCATAGCACCCTTGGCTGCTAAAGAATATGGACCTGTATTCATCTGGCTTTCTTTGGCTGGGGTAGTTTATGGATCTCTAGTTGCACTGAAACAAGACAACCTTAAAAAGTTGATGGCTTATTCTTCTCTTGCGCACGTTGGGTTGATTGCAGCAGCTTGCTACAGCGGCTCTCAAGACGCCATTACCGGAGCAGTATACCAAATGGTAGGTCACGGTTTTGTAATTGTGGGTCTTTTTTACTGTGTGGACATCATTCATTCACGATACAAAACCATCCAAATCTCAGATTTGGGAGGAATCAGAACCTTGGCTCCAAAATTCACTTCTTTGTTTTTATTGGTTTTAGTAGCATCCATTGGATTGCCTGGAACGTTTAACTTCATTGGAGAATTTACCATGTTGTATGGATTGGGAGCTCAAAACATCAGCTATGCTGTAGTGGGTGGAACTTCTATTATTTTGGGTGCGTACTATATGTTGAAAATGTTCCAAAACACCATGCTTGGAACCACCCAACAAAAACCGTTTGACGACGTTTCTTGGAGTGAAGGTTTCACGCTTATTTTGATTATTGGGGTGTTGTTTTACTTTGGAATGTATCCAAAACCATTGCACGATCTGATTGCGCCAAGCATTGCTCAGTTAAACGTTTATATTAACCCTATCAAGTAAAAAAATGAATACTTTAATCGCTATTTCACTATTGGGTATTTTATGCCTTTTACTGGAAGTTTTTAATCTAAGAAAAGCTATTGTCCCGGTAACGGCGGTGGGATTGGCTGCTACACTAGTATACACCATCTCCCTTTTGGGTACCAATACATCCCACTATAACAATATGGTGGTGACCAATAAATTTACTATTGGGTTCTCATCGCTATTTATTGTCCTGACCTTGTTTTTGGTTTTGCTTTCTGCAGACTTTTACCAAAAAACAGCTCATAAAATTGCAGACTACGTCTCTATTAAAATATTCCTTCTTGCTGGAGGGATCGCCATGGTATCCTTTGGAAATATGGCGATGTTCTTTTTGGGATTGGAAATTTTATCCATTTCACTTTACATCTTGGCAGGGAGCAATCCATTGTCGCTTAAGAGTAATGAAGCCGGAATGAAATATTTCATCATGGGGTCTTTTGCCTCTGCAGTTATCTTGTTTGGAATTGCATTGGTTTATGGAGCCATTGGTTCTTTTGACGTCAACCAAATTTATGAAGCCTCTCACTCTGCCAGCACCGTGGACTGGTTTTATATTGGTGCGAGTATGATCAGTGTGGGGATGTTGTTTAAAATTGCTGCTGTTCCATTTCACTTCTGGGCGCCAGATGTGTATGAAGGAGCTCCAGCTTTAACTACAGCAACCATGAGTACATTGGCTAAAGTCGTGGCTATTGCTGCTTTCTTTAAATTGAACCGTTATTTAAATGGGAATATGAAAGAAGCCTATGAAGTGATGCTTGTCGTTATTGCCATTCTTTCCATGACTGTTGGTAATATCATGGCTCTAAAACAATACAACGTCAAGAGAATATTGGCCTATTCTGGTATTTCTCACGCAGGGTTTATGTTGGTGTCGCTACTAAACGTCAACCTGTATGCACCAACCTTGTTTTACTACACCATTGCTTATGCAACGGCGGGTATGGCTGCGTTTGCTGTGGTTATTTATGTTTGTAAAGACAAAGAGAATGAAGACATTGAACACTTTAGAGGATTTGGAAAACAAAATCCAGTTTTAGGTGCGGTCTTAACTGCAGCCTTATTGAGTATGGGTGGAATTCCAATTTTCTCTGGATTCTTTGCAAAATTCTTTATCTTCAATGAAGCACTTCACTCCCACTACACGGTTTTAGTCGTGTTTGGAATCCTGAATTCCATCATTGCGATTGGATACTATTTCAGAATCATCGGAACCTTGTTTAGCGGTCAATCTGTGACAGAAAACAAAAAAATTCCATTAGTATATTATCTGGTTGCCTTGGGAGCCATTGCCATCAATATTGGTATTGGAATCTTGCCAAGCATCATTACTGGATAAAAAAAAACTTTTTAGCTTAATTAAAAAAGCCGCTGTAACTCCTTGTTGCAGCGGCTTTTTTTTGTTTTATCTCGTTACAGGTACTTTTTTTTTTCACTTTTTAACCAGATATCAAGGGGATTTAAATTTATTTAACTATCTTATTTAAAGCACATTACACGCCATACAAACAAAATATAAACCATGAAAAAAACAGCAATTCTAGTCCTGTTATATTTTTTATATCCGCTGCCCACCCATGCTCAATATGCAGATGCCTATGAAGGCGGAATGAAAATTACCTGGGATGCGGATTCAGAGAAATACGTCCGCTTGATCACTTGGGGACATGCGTGGTATCAAGAACACGAGGGAGACAATCCCGCAGATGGGTTCTCCATCAAACGCGCCAGGTTCATTGCCTACAGCCAGGTCAATTCAGATTTTATGATTTTAATACACATGGGACTCAACAACGTCAGACCTTCCAATGCCCATCCCGCTGGATTGACAGATGCCTCCCAAATGTACCTGCTGGAAATGGCATTGAACTACAAAATCACCAAAAACATAGATGTGGGGGCAGGATTGCATTTTTGGGGCGGTCTTTCCAGACTGAACGGCACAGGAACCATCAATATGCTGACCTTGGATTACCCCCGTTCCAAAATTCCCACCGTGGGTCTTTCTGACCAAGGAGCAAATCACTTTGGGGTGTTCAGCAAGGGGAACTTTGGCAAAATCAATTACAGAGTGGCCATCAGCGAAGCCATAGCCCGCACGGCAGACGGTATGAGTACCACCGTGCTGGAACCTGATCAAATCAAATATTTGGGACGGGCGTTAACCAAAAAAGGGCGTCAGACTTATGCAGGCTATTTTGACTACAACTTCTTGGATCAAGAAAGTCAATTGTTGCCTTACAAGGTGGGGACTTATTTGGGCGGTGCCTCTGTTTTTAATATTGGTGCTGGTTTTTTTGGCCACCCCAATGCATTGGTCACCAACACAGATGGCATTTTGCAAAACAAGGATGTATGGCATTGGAGTGTTGACGCCTTTTATGACGCTCCAACAGCAAATCTGGGAGCTTGGACCGCCTACCTCTCTTACACCAAATCCCTGATGGGCAACACCTATCTGTTGGGAGATGTGGTGGGTGACGGCAATCAGTTGTACGGGCATTTGGGATTTTTGATTCCGCGAAAAAACAGCCCACTTCCTCCCGTGAAAAAAAGGTGGCAGCCCTATGTGGGCTATTCACAACGGCACTTTACCGCCTTGCCAAATACCGCAAGAGATTTGAAATTGGGGGTTAATTTTTTAAGGGACGGGCACAATGCCAAACTGACCATGGAATATCAACGAAGTTTTCACATACAAACACAACAGGCACACGTGCTGACACTACAAGCCATGATTTTATTATAAACCGACAAAAACAAATGTATGAACGAACAAATTGAAACAAAAAGCATCTTAAAAGTCATTGGGATTTCTTCCTTGGGAACCCTGATTGAGTGGTATGATTTTTACATCTTTGGAAGCCTTGCTGTGGTGCTTTCAACCAAATTTTTCCCGTTGGAAAATCCAACCGCAGCCTTCCTTTCCACCCTGGCTACCTTTGGGGCGGGTTTTGTTGTGCGTCCCTTTGGAGCCTTGTTTTTTGGAAGTATGGGAGATTTAATTGGGCGGAAGTTTACATTTATCATGACCCTGACCTTGATGGGTGGATCCACCTTTTTAATAGGCTGTATTCCCAGTTATGCCCAATGGGGATATGCTGCACCGGCGCTGGTATTGTTGCTGCGGTTGCTACAGGGCTTGGCCTTGGGTGGGCAATATGGTGGCGCAGCGACTTATGTGGCTGAGCATGCGCCTGAGGGGAAACGGGGCTATTGGACGTCCTGGATTCAGACCACAGCGACCTTGGGACTGTTTGTTTCCCTGATGGTCATCTTTTCTGTCAAAAACATCTTGACTGAAGCTGATTTTGACGCCTGGGGCTGGCGCATCCCTTTTTTATTGTCCATTTTTCTTGTCTTCATCAGCTTTTGGATCAAGCGCTATATGGACGAGTCTCCGGTATTTCAAAAAGCAAAAAAAGAGGGAAAAACATCCAAAAGTCCCATCAGGGATTCCTTTGGAAACAAATACAATTTAAAGTACATCCTCTTGGCTTTGTTTGGCGCCGTTTTGGGACAGGGCGTCATTTGGTATACCGGACAATTTTATGCCATGACCTATATGAAAAAAGTCATGGAGGTACAGACAGATCAGGTGGATTTGCTGTTGGGAATTGCGCTTTTGATTGCCACGCCGTTTTTTGTATTTTTTGGTTGGCTGAGCGACAAGGTGGGAAGGAAATGGATCATGCTCTTGGGGATGGCGCTGGCCGTGATTACCTACAGACCGATATATGAACAGATGTACCAAACCACAAACACAGACAACAAGACAGAGATGGTCAACCAAACAAAGGTGAGCAGTCAAAAGCTTTCAAGGAGTTATGGTGAGGAACACCAACAGATAACAACCAAAAAATATACGGATGGCACGGTGTACAGACTGGTGCAAACCACCCAGGTGAAACCAGACAAAACTGAAGTTACCTACCACAGCAACACCAAGACCATCACGCCTAAAGACCGGAACATGCTTTGCTTTTACACCTTCCTCCAAGTGCTGTACATCACCATGGTTTATGGTCCTATTGCTGCATTTCTTGTGGATCTCTTTCCAGCAAAACTGAGGTATACTTCCATGTCCTTTCCCTACCATATTGGAAATGGCGTTTTTGGCGGTCTCTTACCTGCGGTCTCTACCTATTTGGTGAGTAATGCACAGATCAACAACGACCCACAATTTTATCTTGCCGGCCTGTGGTATCCTATAGCCATTAGTGGAGTTTGTTTTATTATAGGAGCCATATACATTGACAAATCATTTATAAAACACAAATAAGATGGATCAGATAAAAAGAATATTGGGAGTTTTGTGGTTGTTGCTCGCTATAGTAGTGGCCTACTACAGTGTGTTCTATTTTGGAATTCCAAAAATAACCTCAGAGGCCCAGGAGGACATTGTCTTTGGGGTCATCATTCTCTGTGTGCTCACGCCCATCATCAGTTTGGGGTTGGGATTTTTTGGATATTTTGCTCTTTCAGGAGCATACGACAAAAAAGAACAGTGAATTTAAAAAGTGGAACCTTATCAGGTGATAATTTATGAAAAGATGCAGACTTGCGTTAGCGGTTGTAGCGGCATCCTTTTTTCACGGCGCAAGCCTGGAAAAAGATATAGCGGAAGACGCGACGCTTTGCAAGCGCAGCGCAGTAAAGGGGAACGCCCAAAAAAAACAACGCTAAAAAATTTAATTGTATAAAATTTAAGCCTGCATTGGTATTCTCAAATTAAAAATTGGGTAACAAAAAAGGCTGCATCACTATGGATACAGCCTTTGTTATTTAGTTTTGTTTTTTCAACAAATCGCGAATCTGAGTTAACAACTCTTCTTGAGTTGGTCCTGCTGGTGCAGCTTCTTCTGCTGGCTTTTCTTTTTTCAATTTGTTGATCGCTTTGATCATCAAAAACAAAACAAAAGCAATGATTAAAAAGTTAATTACGGCAGACATAAACATTCCGTATTTAACACCGCCAAAAATTGTTAAGTCTTCAATTTTAGACAAATTAGCAGCTTCCAAAGCAGGTGTCAAAATTAATGGTGTAATTACATCTTCAATAAAACTGCTTACAATTTTACCAAATGCACCACCAATAATTACCCCAACCGCTAAGTCAACTACATTACCTTTTACAGCAAATTCTTTAAATTCTTGTAGCATTCCCATATTTCAATTGATTTTTTAAATTAAAAATGTAAATATACTTGTATTATGAAAGTATTCCAAACTATTATTCTTTGTAAAAAATGCGCTTTACACGTTGTGAAATACCGGTTAAAATTTCATAAGAAATGGTTCCTATAGTATCAGCAATAGTGGTAACTCTCAATGATTTACCAAAAATTATAACGGTATCACCTTCTTTACATTGCAGGTCTGTAACGTCCACCATCAGGGCATCCATGCAGATGTTCCCCAATATGCGAGCGGGCTGATTGTCAATCATTACATGTCCGCGTTCATTGCCCCAGGCTCTTGGAATGCCATCTGCATACCCAATTGGGATGGTGGCAATCTTCATGCTGCGGTCTGTTTTGAACTTTCTGCTGTAACCAATGCTCTCCCCAGGTTCCACCTCGCGAATTTGAAGAATGATGGTTTTTAATGTCCCGACATTCTCCAGCTGCCTGTCTTCCTGAGGATCATTCCCAACACCGTAGACCCCGATACCCAAACGTACCATGTCGTATTGATATTGTGGAGAACGGTAAGTTCCTGAGGTATTCAAGATGTGGCGGATTGGTTTGTAAGGCAATGCCTCCATCAAAGTTTGGGACCAACGCTCAAATTTATCAAACTGTTGGAGCGTAAAATCATCATAGGACGGAACGTCACTTGAAGACAAATGCGAATAAATACTGGCGACTTTAACAAGGGTGTTATTTTGTAAAATTTCTATTAATTCTGGCAAATCTTTTTCCTCAAATCCCAAGCGATGCATCCCCGTGTCCAGCTTGATGTGGATGGGATAATTGGAGACGTTGCGCTTCTGTGCAAAGTTCAAAAAGCTCTGTAGGGATTTGATGGAATACACCTCCAACTCCAACTGGTAAGCCAACATGGCCGGGTAGCCGCTGACTTCTGGATTCATGACAATTATGGGCAGGTGTATGCCGGCTTGGCGCAACTCCACTCCCTCATCTGCAAAGGCAACGCCCAGGTAATTGACCTTGTGGTGTTGCAGTTCTTTGGCAATTTCAAAACTTCCTGAACCGTAACCAAAGGCTTTGACCATCACCATAATTTTTGTCTGTGGTTGCACTTTTGACTTGTAAAAGTTCAAGTTGTAAGCCAAGGCATTAAGGTTGATTTCCAAAACCGTTTCATGGGTTTTCTCTTCCAAAAGAACCACAATTTCATCAAATTTGAAACTGCGGGCCCCTTTGATAAGGATCGTTTGATTGGCAAATGTCTTTTCATTGAATTGGGCCACAAACGCAGCCGTGGATTCAAAACCTGTGAAATTTGACAAGTATTTGAGGTGTGTACTGATTTTTGGACCAATACCTACCACCTGATCTATGTAGTTTTGTTGTAGCAATTGTGCCACCTTTTGGTAAAGTATGTCTGCGTCAAATCCACTTTGGAAGACGTCTGAAAGAATGACTGTTTTTTTGGTGTCTGACTTGTGCTGCTCCAAGAAGTCCAACGCAATTTTCAAGGATTGGTAGTCTGAGTTGTAGGAGTCGTCAATCAGGGTGCTGTTGTTGATTCCACGTTTGACTTCCAAGCGGGTTTCCATTGTATATAACTTTTGGAGACGCTCCTGAATGGTTTGTATGGAATAATTAAAATGCAACAGGGCCAAGATGCATGACATGGCATTTTCAACAGAGGCGCGATCTTGGAACGGCAGGGTAACGTCAAAGGTGTTTCCTTGATACGTAAGGTGCAAGATTTTGTTTTCCTGACGCAATTGCACCGTTGCTTCCGGCTGGTCAAAAGACCAACTGAAGGTTTTTATATGTTGTGGTACATAAGGCAGTACCGCGTTGTCATATTGCATGATCAACACCTCCACCTGGGTGAAGAGTTTTAGTTTTTCTTGGATCTTTTCAGTTACAGACGCAAATCCCTCCTCATGTGCAGATCCAATATGGGTCAATATTCCCACGGTTGGAGCAATGATTGGTTGGAGACGCTGCATTTCTCCCGTTGTTGAAATACCGGCTTCAAAAATCCCCAAATTGTGATTTTCATTGATTGCAATCACAGAGATGGGAACTCCAACCTGTGAATTGTAACTTTTTGGTGATCTGATAATGCTGTATTCTTGGTGCATCAAAAAATTCAACCACTCCTTGACAATCGTCTTTCCATTGCTGCCGGTAATCCCGATGACTGGAAAGTGATATCCCTTTCTGTAAAAACTGACAAAATTCTGGAAGGCGCTGAGGGTATCCTCAACCACCAAGAAATTGGCTTGTTGCTGCAATCCGTCAGGAATCTGATGCACCACAAAATGGCGCACTCCTTTGGCAATCAATGCCGGAATGAATTCACTCCCATCGCGGTTTTGACCTTTGAGAGCAAAATATAAGGTTTGGGAGTTGTTTTGCAACGACCTGCTGTCTATAGAGACATTGTCAATAATTTCTTCTGGGGATACCATGTGATGAACGGCGTTGATCACAGGTACAATATCTTTGATGTTCACACTCATAGGGAACGGTATTTTATGTTTTTTTGCGATTCAAATGTACATAAGTAAAACATAAAAAAACGTGTTTTCATATCGTGTACTTCAGAAAAGTATAAAAAAAAATCCTTTCTTTTGGAAAGGATTATAGAGAGGTAGTTTCTTCAGTGTGATTGGAATCTGTAAATTCCTGACGTGCTTTGAAGTAGGCCGCACGACTCAACGGTTCATATTCTTCCGTTTGCCCAAGTAAAACCTGTTGCTTACCAGCAGCTTTTCTAAAGCTGTAATGAGCTAAATTCCCTGTTCTGGTACAAACTGCGTGAACTTTGGTTACATATTCAGCAGTTGCCATCAAAGCGGGCATCGGACCAAAAGGTTTCCCTTCAAAATCCATATCCAATCCAGCAATAATAACGCGGATGCCTTCATTGGCTAAATCATTGCAAACCGCCACAATTTCGTCGTCAAAAAACTGAGCTTCATCAATGCCAATAACGTCACATCCCTGAGCCAACAATCTGATGTTTGTCGCGGCAGGAACGGGTGTGGATCTGATGGCGTTTTCATTGTGTGAAACGACCATTTCATCGCTGTATCGAGTATCAATTGAAGGTTTGAAAATCTCCACTTTTTGCTTGGCAAATTGCGCGCGTTTCAAACGGCGAATCAACTCTTCTGTCTTGCCAGAAAACATGGATCCGCAGATGACTTCAATCCATCCAAATTGCTCTTTATGATTTACTGTATTTTCAAGAAACATGGTCTTTTCAGGTGTATAAGTATCGGTTGGGATACGTCATTTTTACTAGAAACAAATGTATCTAAAATAAAATAGTTAAACCCGCATCAGCGGTAAAAGTTATCAAGAATTTTAGATTTTGACGGTTAACTATTTGATAGTAATTGCATTAGAAACACAGATTTAACGTCTGTAGGGAACCGATGCCATTTGTGGCAGAAAAAACCAGAAGTGCCGTTCACGTGGTTTATCAAGGGTTTCAGGGGAACGAAGACGCGTTGATATCTTTTGATAAACAATTCCAAAAAAGGATTTATAAGATAAAAAAATCGATTAGATTTGTAAATTAATTACCATACAATTAAAGCATCGTTTTACAAACAATCTCAATAGTATATGAAGAAGAAATTAGAAGCAGAATTAATCAGTATTGCGCATCGAGTTTTAAAAATCCACAACCGTTTAGAAATCGAACAGTTGCAACAGGAGGCTTTAAATCTTTACGAAAAATTATCGATTTTGCGATTTTATGAAGAGAATTTTGAACCTTCAAAACCCACACTTAGCAAGGGGGCACTAGAGATTGCCTTAGAAAACCATGAATTCAACGCAGCGACTGCCGTTGGCGTTGAAGAAACTTTAACTGAAGAAAATAACGAGGACAACCCACAAGTTGCTTCGCTTTTTGAAGAAACGGCAGCGGATAATTCTTTGGAATTAGAAAAAACGGTTGCTACTACTTTAGAAGATGAAGTTGAAGTTATTCAAGAAGATACTGTTGAAGTAGCTTTGGAAGAAAACGTTGAAGTAGCTGATGAAGAT
Source organism: Candidatus Neoflavobacterium equi (assembly GCA_018065745.1). Taxonomy (GTDB): domain Bacteria; phylum Bacteroidota; class Bacteroidia; order Flavobacteriales; family Flavobacteriaceae; genus Flavobacterium; species Flavobacterium equi. The sequence goes on from JAGHSS010000195.1 coordinate 20,990, forward strand.
ACTTTGGAAGATACTTTAGAAAACAAAGTTGAAGTTGCTGATGAAGATACTTTAGAAAAAGACGTTGAAGTAGCTGATGAAGATACTTTGGAAGAAGACGTTGAAGTTGCTGATGAAGATACTTTGGAAGAAGACGTTGTAGTAGCTGATGAAGTTACTTTGGAAAAAGACGTTGAAGTTACTGATGAAGATACTTTGGAAGATGTTGTTGAAGTAGCTGACGAAGATACTTTTGATGATACTTTAGAAGAAGAAGTTGAAGTTATTGAAGAAGCTACTGTTGAAGTAGCTGATGAAGATACTGTTGAAGATGAAGCTGAAGTTGCTGTTGAAGATACTTTTGAAGATGAAGCTGAAGTAGCTGATGAAGATACTTTTGAAGCACACGTTGAAGTAGCTAACGAAGATATTTTAGAAGTAGCTGATGAAGATACTTTTGAAGCACACATTGAAGTAGAAGAAACGGTTGAAGCAGACGTTGAATCTATTATAGAAGAGTCAAATGACTTGATTTCAAGATTGGATCAAGATCAAAATACAGCTGAAACAGCGTTGACATTTGGTGAAGAAATTGGTCATTTGGCCGTGCAAGAAGAAGAGGTTGAAGAGGAACTAATTCCTGAAAGCTCTCCTGTATTCTTGGAATTCAACGAAAGTGACAAACCAAAGACAGAAACTCAAACGACAACATCCTTTGGGTATTTTGACAATTTGACGACAGATGCTGCTCCAGAAGCGCAACATGAGGTGATTGAAACAGCAGTTGAGGAAACTATTTTTGAAGAAGAAATTGCTGCAGAAGCGCCATCGTTTATTGAAACACCAGAAAAAATAGATCAGAAAACACAGGAAACAAATGCGTTTTTTGACAACCTATTTGCAGGATTAGACGACACCCCAGTACAAGAAGAAAAGCCACAGGCTGTACAAATATCATTTGAAGAACTTTTGGGTCAGGGATACCACGAACCAGAATTTGTGAAAGTGCAAGAAACGGTAACAGAAACAGAAATTCCAGTTGCTGAGCAAACTCCAACGCAAGAAGTGATTGAAGACACAACTGAAGAAACGCTAGAAACTCCAATTGCTCCTGTAGAAGTAGTTAAGACTAGTATTTTGGAACGTGCGTTTTCATCATTCCACACCTTTGGAGATAAAAAAGAAGAACCAAAAAATCACAGTTTAAACGACAGTTTGAACAAGACCATTTCCTTGAGTTTGAATGACCGCATCGCTTTTGAACGCAATTTGTTCAACGGTAGTGCAGAAGATTTAAACCGCGTGATCTCTAGCTTAAACTCCCTTCACACATGGGCTGAGGCTGAGGATTTCATTTTTAACCTGATCAAACCAGACTACAACAACTGGGCTGGACAAGAAGAGTATGAAGCGAGATTCTTGGAATTGGTAGAAAAAAAATTCTCATAAATGGGTAAATTATATTTAGTTCCAACGCCTATTGGTAATTTGGACGACATGACATTCAGAGCCATCAAAGTGCTTAAAGAAGTGGATTTGATTTTGGCTGAAGACACCAGAAACAGTGGTAAACTGTTGAAACATTTTGAGATTACCACACATATGACCAGCCATCACATGCACAATGAACACCAACAGGTGGATCATATTGTGAAGCGCATTCAAGCAGGTGAAACCATTGCGTTAATCACGGATGCTGGAACACCAGCCATCTCTGACCCAGGTTTCTTATTGTCTCGTGCTTGTGTGGAACAAGGCATTGAAATTGACTGTTTACCTGGAGCGACTGCTTTTGTACCCGCATTAGTAAACAGCGGTTTGCCAAACGACAAATTCATCTTTGAAGGTTTTTTACCAGACAAAAAAGGAAGACAGACCAGATTCCTTGCTTTGGCAGAAGAAACAAGAACGATGATCCTTTATGTGTCTCCGCATAAATTGGTAAAAACACTAGGAGAATTTATTCAATATTTTGGAGCAGATCGTCCGGTTTCGGTATCTCGTGAAATCACGAAATTACATGAAGAAACGGTGAGAGGAACAGCAACTGAAGTATTGGCTCACTTTGAAAAGAAAGCTCCTAAAGGGGAAATTGTAGTCATTGTGGGAGGAAAGATAAACACCAAAACAAAAAATGAGTAAACACCTTGTTGAAACCCGTTGGAAAGGAGGCATGCAATTTGAATCCACCAACCCAGGAGGAAATTTAATGATTGATGCAGGTCCTGAAAATGGCGGATTGGGAGCTGGATACAGACCAAAAATGCTGATGCTGTCTGCTTTGGCAGGATGCTCTGGATTGGATATTGCCCATTTAATTCCAAAGATGAAATTAAGCGTCCGCGATTTTTCAATTGACACAGAAGGAATTCTTTCTGAATCAGAGCCCCAAACATACACAGCAGTAACCTTGTATTACCGTTTTTATGGGGAGGCTTTGGACCAAAAAAAACTCCAACGTGCGGTAGATCTTTCTGTTGAAAAATACTGTGGCGTACTGGAAATGTTTAGATCCTTTGCTACTGTAAATATCGTTACAGAATTTCATCCATAACAAGAAGTTATACAAAATAATACAGTACCTTAAGTTAGAACTCCGGTTCTAACTTTTTTATTTAAACCAATCAAAGCCATGCACATTGAACTCAAGCCCTTACCGGAACCTGAAAAAGTAAACAGCCTCATGCACGCCTTGGGGGTGGATGCTATAGTAGCCAAATTATTGGTCCAAAGAGGGGTGGAAACATTTGATGAAGCCCACCGTTTTTTCAGACCCAAATTGGAGCATCTGCACGATCCCTTTGCTATGCTGGACATGGACAAAGCGGTTAGTCGCATCATCAGTGCCTTAGCACAGCAAGAAAACATCATGGTTTTTGGAGATTATGATGTAGACGGTACAACAGCAGTGGCACTGGTTTCTTCCTTTTTGGAGAAACAAGGGGCACAAATCACGACCTATATTCCAGACAGGTATACAGAAGGATACGGCATCTCATACCAAAGTATAGACGCTGCGAAAGCAGATAACGTCAAATTGATTATTGCGTTGGACTGTGGTATAAAATCTGTTGACCACGTGGCCTATGCGGCCTCTTTGGGAATTGATTACATTATTTGTGATCACCACAGACCGGGAGAGGTACTTCCCAATGCGGTTGCCATTTTGGATCCCAAAAGAGCAGATTGCACCTATCCTTATGACGAACTCTGCGGTTGTGGAATTGGTTTTAAACTTGTTCAAGGCTTGGACTTAAAGATGGATTTGAATACCAATCTCCTGCCCTATTTGGATTTGGTGGCTACCGCAACCGCTGCAGATATTGTTCCCATGACGGGAGAAAACAGAATACTTGCACATTATGGAATGGCAGTCATCAATCAAATGCCAAGACCTGGAATCCAAGCTTTGTTGGAGCGTCAGAAGAAAAGCAGATACACCATCAGAGATGTCGTTTTCACCGTGGCTCCAAGAATTAATGCTGCGGGAAGAATGAAATCTGGAACATTTGCCGTGGAATTGCTTACCAGATTTGAATTGGATGAAGCCAGACGTTGCAGTGTTCAAATTGAAGATTTCAACACGGAAAGACGTTTGTTGGACCGTTCCATAACAGAAGAAGCACTGGAACAGATTGTCGCCAATAATGAGGTGAACCATGCTTCAACCGTGGTATATGATCCAAATTGGCACAAAGGTGTGATTGGCATTGTAGCTTCCAAATTAATTGAAACCCATTACAGACCTACTTTGGTGTTTACCAAAAGTGGGGATAAATTGGCGGCTTCCGCACGTTCTGTAAAAGGATTTGATTTGTATAATGCACTTGAAAAATGCAGTGAGCATCTGATACAGTTTGGTGGGCATATGTATGCTGCGGGTTTGACCATGGAAGAGGCAAACTATCCAGCGTTCAAGGCAGCGTTTGAACAGGTCGTTTTAGAAGATTTAAAGCCGTCTGATAGAGAGGCAACCTTGACGGTAGATCTGGAGGTCTCATTTGAAGAATTATCCCCAAAGACGCTGAGAATATTAAAACAGCTGGAGCCCTATGGTCCTGAAAATATGCAGCCCCTGTTTTTGACTAGAAACCTGTTTAACAGTGGTGCTGACAGATTGGTTGGAACAGAGAAAAACCACCTCATCATGGACGCAGTTAAAGAAAGGGATTGCAGAGAAACCAACTTGACCTATAAGGCTGTTGGGTTTGGATTTGGAGATCAGTTTGACAAAATAGCCAACCAAAGAACCTTTGACCTGGTGTATGCCGTAGAAGAAAACGAATACCAAAACACCATAACAAATCAACTTTACATCAAACACCTATCATAAAAATACCCCCAAGAAGAAGCTACTTCATGGGGGGAATATATTTTGCGTTTTATTTATTTCACATCGTTTATTAAATCTATACTGATTTATTAAACATTGGTGCTAATAATTTTTTCCATATAAACAAAAGAATCAACGCCCCAAGAATTGAAAAAATCCAGTCAAACGGACTGAAAAAACTCACCTCATTGTCGTGAGAAATTCCCAGAATATCGCGCATATAGCCACCTAAATAGGCCCCTATAATTCCGATAATCGCAGTAACAATAAATCCACCTGGATCCTTCCCAGGCATAATGGCTTTTGCGATTCCCGCAACCAAAACTCCAAATACAATATAAACTAATAAGCTCCAAAGGCCATCAATGGCTAAAAGCATGCAGGTGTTTGTCATCATTTTTTTCTAAGGTTAGATTAAACAAAAGTCTTTTACTTAAAACTACAAAAAAAAACAATTAGTATAACATCTAAGAAT
>JAGHSS010000079.1 GCA_018065745.1 Candidatus Neoflavobacterium equi
ATATTAATAGGAGTAGTAGTGTAGGATTTGGATAAAATTGTGGAGTACTTTCTGTACTTATCATTTGAAATTTAAAAAAAACGCATACTTTTGTCTCATAAAAAATAGAATAGATGGCAAAAAATTTAGTGATTGTTGAGTCGCCTGCCAAGGCTAAAACCATTGAGAAATTTTTAGGAGTTGATTATCAAGTAGAGTCTAGTTATGGTCATATTGCAGATTTACCGTCCAAAGAGATGGGAGTTGATGTGGACAATAACTTCAAACCGAGTTATGAAGTTTCTCCAGATAAGAAAGCATTGGTTAAGAAGTTAAAACAATTATCTAAGTCGGCAGAAACGGTTTGGTTAGCATCCGATGAGGACCGCGAGGGGGAGGCCATAGCTTGGCACCTTTCTGAGGAGTTGAGTTTGGATATGGATAAAACCAAGCGCATCGTGTTTCACGAGATTACCAAAACGGCTATTCTTAAAGCGATAGATAACCCAAGAGGGATCAATTATAATCTGGTTGATGCGCAACAGGCAAGACGTGTTTTGGACCGTTTGGTTGGATATGAGTTATCCCCAGTGTTGTGGAAAAAGGTAAAAGGCGGATTGTCTGCAGGACGTGTACAGTCTGTTTCTGTGCGTTTGATTGTGGAGAGAGAACGCGATATTACCAATTTCAAAGCAGAAGCTAGTTACAGCATTACTGCTGAATTCAAGAATGAAAACGGCAAGACATTCAAGGCGAAATTGCCAAAGAATTTCACTACAAGAAAAGAAGCAGAAGACTTTTTAAACAAAAATGTCGACTCTAATTATAAGGTTTCAGACTTAGAAACCAAACCTACAAAGAAATCACCTGCTGCACCATTTACAACCTCTACCTTACAACAGGAAGCTGCTAGGAAATTGTATTTTCCAGTTGGAGTTACCATGATGTTGGCTCAGCGTTTGTATGAGGCCGGGTTGATTACTTATATGAGAACAGACAGTGTGAACCTTTCCAATGATGCTATGGCAGCTGCAGAAGCAGAGATTGTCAAGTCTTATGGTAAAGAATTCTCCAAACCACGTTCATTTAACACCAAATCAAAAGGAGCTCAAGAAGCCCATGAGGCCATCAGACCTACAGACATGTCCAGACACACGGTGAACATTGACAGAGATCAAGCCCGTTTGTATGATTTGATTTGGAAAAGAACACTTGCTTCACAGATGAGCGATGCCCAATTGGAGCGCACCAATGTGAAGATTGAAGCAGACAATCACAAAGAGTTGTTTTCTGCTACTGGTGAGGTGTTGTTATTTGAAGGATTCTTAAAAGTGTATTTGGAAGGACACGACGACGAAGAAGAGCAAGAAGAAGGGATGTTACCGGCTTTAAAAGTTCACGAAACGCTATTGTCAAATTACATTTCAGCTACAGAACGTTTTTCAAGACCACCGGCTAGATATACAGAGGCCTCTTTAGTTAAGAAATTGGAAGAATTGGGAATTGGTCGTCCGTCAACATACGCACCAACCATTTCAACCATCATCAACAGAAAATATGTTGAGAAAGGAAGTTTTGAAGGTCAAGAGCGCAAATATGCACAATTGATTTTAAAAGCAGGAACGGTTTCCTCTCAAATATTAAGTGAGAACGTAGGTTCTGACAAAGGGAAATTAGTTCCAACAGACATCGGGATCATTGTCAATGATTTCTTGGTTAAGAATTTTGACGCCATCATGGACTACAACTTTACTGCAAAAGTAGAGCAGGACTTTGATGAGATTGCTGCAGGAAATGAAAACTGGAGCAAGATGATGCAGAATTTCTATTCACATTTCCACCCAATTGTTGTGGATGTAGAACAGAATGCTGACCGTGAATCTGGAGAGCGCGTTTTGGGAACAGATCCAAAAACGGGGAAACCAGTTTCTGTGCGCTTGGGTAAATTTGGGCCTATGGCACAGATTGGAAGCGCAGAAGATGAAGAAAAACAATTTGCCAGTTTAAGAGCAGAACAAAATATAGGTAGTATTACCTTGGAAGAAGCGTTGAACTTGTTTTTGTTGCCTAAGAAATTAGGGGAATACAAGGATATGGAAGTGGAGGTAAACAATGGAAGATTTGGACCGTATGTCAAAAGTGGTACTGCTTTTATTTCACTGCCAAAAGGGGAAGATCCACTGGATGTAACTCTTGTTCGCGCCATAGAAATTATTCAAGAAAAGGAAAAAGCAGATGCTCCAATTGCGGTATACCAAGGCATGGACGTTCAAAAGGGCGTGGGTAGATTTGGACCATTCTTGAAGTGGAACAGCATATTCATCAACGTGAATAGAAAATACAACTTTGACAATTTATCACAAGATGATATTGTGGAGTTGATTGAAGACAAGATACAAAAGGAGAAGGATAAAGTCATTCACGACTGGACAGAAGAGGGAATCAAAGTTGAAAAAGCACGTTGGGGACGTTCTGTGATCCTGCAAGGGAAAGTCAAAATTGAATTGAGCAAAGAAGTAGATGTTGAAAACATGACTTTAGAGCAGGTTCAAGCATTGATTGCAGAAAAGGCACCCGCTAAAAAGGCAACTGTCAAAAAAGCGGCGGCAGCTAAAAAACCTGCAGTTAAAAAAGCAACAACGACTAAGGCTGCAGCAGCGACAAAGACGGCAACTAAAACGGCAACCAAAACTGCAACTAAGACAACTACCGTTAAGAAAACGGCTGTTAAAAAGGAAACTAAAAAGGAGTAAAAGATGATTTTTGAGTTTTTCAGACCATTAAGTGAAGATTTTATAGCTTTTAAAGATAATTTACCCCATCAAGCTTTGGGAACTCAAATTGTGTGTCACACAGAAGAGGAGTTTCCCAAGTTTGAGGATGTTCAGATTGCCTTAATAGGTGTTTTGGACAATAGGGGCGGCGGAGATGATTCTGCAACGTTTGATTTAACGGCTGTTCGCAAAGCGTTTTATCAATTATTTCCAGGTAATTGGAACATGTCTATTATTGACTTGGGTGATATTTTACCTGGGGAAGATCAGGCAGATACCTACTATGTTTTAAAAAATGCCAATGCGGCTTTGATTAAGCAGGGGATTGTTCCTTTGGTTTTGGGTGGTTCTCAAGACTTGACCTACGCCATGTACCGCGCTTATGACCAGTTGGAACAAATGGTCAATGTGGTGGCTGTGGACAGTAAGTTTGACTTGAGTAGGGAGGATAAATTGTCTTCAGATTCTTATTTGACGCAGATGATTATTGAGGAGCCCAATAATTTATTTAACTATTGCAACATCGGTTTTCAGACCTATTTCAATTCTCAAGACGAGATTGACTTGATTGATAAACTCTATTTTGACGCGTATAGGTTGGGGGATATCTCTAAAAATCCCAAAATTGCAGAGCCTGTTTTCAGGGATGCAGATCTTGTAAGTGTTGATATGACGTCTGTTAAAAGCAGTGCGTCAGGAAATTTAGAAAATTTTAACCCGAATGGTTTTGATGGCAAAGAAATTTGTACCTTGTCAAGGTATTCAGGTATCAGTGATAAAGTAACTTCATTTGGGATATTCAATCAAAATGGAACCCGTTCAGAAGCTTTATTGATTGCAGAAATCTTGTGGTATTTCATTGAAGGGTATAGCTACAGGTCGTTTGAATTTCCTTATGGGGACAAGTCAGATTACTACAGGTATATTGTTCCTTTAGAGGAAGAAGAATTGATTTTTTACAAGAGCAATAAAACAGGCAGATGGTGGATTGAGATTCCAATCACCCCTGTTTCAGAGTCAAAAATGTCAAGAAATGCTTTATTGCCATGTACACAGGAAGATTACAATGCGGCATTGCAATGCGAAATTCCCGAGAGATGGTGGAAAGCTCAAAAGAAAAATCTATTATAGGCATTAAAGTCGTACTAATAC
>JAGHSS010000341.1 GCA_018065745.1 Candidatus Neoflavobacterium equi
CTAGAAAGACATTCTGTTTAGTATACCGAAAAAAAGAATTAATTTTACCAAAATTTCATATAGATGAGTGCAGATAAAGAAGCAAAATTAAAGGCGTTACAATTAACACTTGATAAATTAGACAAGACTTATGGTAAAGGTACCGTAATGAAACTTGGAGATACTGCGGTAGAAGAAGTTGAAATAATTCCATCTGGATCTTTGGGAGTAGACTTAGCTTTGGGAGTTAATGGTTACCCTAGAGGAAGAATTATAGAAATTTTTGGACCTGAATCATCTGGTAAAACTACATTGACATTACACGCAATCGCTGAAGCTCAAAAGGCTGGTGGTATTGCAGCATTTATAGATGCAGAGCATGCATTTGATCGTTTTTATGCTCAAAAATTAGGAATTGATATTGACAACTTAATTATATCTCAACCAGACAATGGGGAACAAGCACTTGAAATTGCTGAAAGTTTGATCAGATCTGGGGCTGTTGATATTGTTGTTATTGACTCTGTTGCTGCCTTGACTCCAAAAAGTGAAATTGAAGGAGATATGGGAGATTCAAAAATGGGGCTACACGCACGTTTGATGTCTCAAGCATTGAGAAAATTAACGGGAACAATCAACAAGACAAACTGTACTGTATTCTTTATTAACCAGTTGCGTGAGAAAATTGGAGTTATGTTTGGTAACCCAGAAACTACTACCGGTGGTAACGCATTGAAATTCTATGCTTCTGTGCGTGTGGATATTAGAAAATCTACACAAATTAAGGATGGTGAAAATGTAATTGGAAACAGAACAAAAGTAAAAATCGTTAAAAACAAGGTGGCACCACCATTTAGAACTGCAGAGTTTGACATCATGTATGGTGAGGGTGTTTCTAAAGTTGGAGAGATTTTGGATTTGGCAGTTGAGTTTGAAATTGTTAAGAAAAGTGGTTCATGGTTTAGCTATGGAGATACAAAACTTGGACAAGGACGTGACGCTGTTAAAAGTTTGATCAAGGACAATCCGGAATTAATGGATGAATTGGAATTGAAAATTAAAGAGCTAATCAAAGAAAGAGACGCTTAATCATATAGAGAACAAAAAAAACCTTGAATTTCTTCAAGGTTTTTTTTGTTCTTCACGCAACCTTTGTTAAAATTTAACATCTTATATTTAGAACACCTCTAAAAAAGAGGATTGGACTTTTAAAAAAACTAATAATTTGGAATTAAATGAATTGATCAAATGTTGTATCCAAAGGGACTTATGGGCTCAGGAACAACTGTATCATTTATTTGCTCCTAAATTATTTAGTGTATGTCTGAAATATTCTAAAAGTCAAACGGAGGCTGAAGACAATTTGCAAGATGGTTTTATCATCATATTTGACAAGTTAGAACAGTTTCAGTTTAAAGGTTCCTTTGAAGGTTGGATAAAAAGGATTTGCATCAATAACATTTTACAAAAGTATAGAGCTCCTGGAGTCTTTGAAATTGTTAGTGATGAGTTTCCTGAAATTCCTGAGATTGAAATTGAAAACGATGATATTTCTATAGATTTTCTATTAGAAATTATACAATCACTGCCTGATCGCTACCGATTGGTTTTCAATTTATATGTGATTGACGACTATTCTCACAAAGAGATAGCTGAAATGTTGGGAATTACTATTGGTACTTCAAAATCAAATCTGGCCCGGGCTAGACAGATATTGAAAGACAAAATAGAAAAACACAGAGAACCATCCATCCAATTAAAAGCAAAATGAGTGATAAAAAAAATATAGATCGTTTGTTCCAAGAGAAATTCAAAGATTTTGAAAAACTCCCAGAACAACACGTATGGCAGAACATTTCAAAAAATTTGAATGAAGGCCAGCTAGCTTATAAAACACCTTTATGGATCTACCTTTTGGGATCTGCCTGTGTGATGTCTCTTATATTCATGTCTTATTATATGTTCAAATTGAATGCATTTGAAGGAAATAATATGAGGTTGAATACAGAAGATTCTGGAATTTTGAACCATTCCAATTTCCAGAATTTGAATGCTGTCGCTGCGGATGAAGATGCGTTATTCAAAAATAAAATGAATGAGCGATCTAAGAAAAACAGTGGTGAAAGAAGTCCATTGACTGCGAAAAACACGGCTGGAATCGATGACAAAAACAAGACTGAAATAAACAGCAATCATGCGGTCACTAAAGTTACTCCTGGTACTGCAGATCTAAATTACATTGTGGACCAACACGATTTAAATGGTGATCAAGCAACAGTTTCTAATGGAAAGACTACAACTGCTATCCTGGATGTTAACGGAAAAATAAGTAAAGAAAATACAGCCGACGTCTTAAATACTGACAGAGCAACTGCTGATCTGCATGTTGCGCTTGGAAATAAAAACGAAGATTCTAATAAGGTGAATGTCATTGGTGCTTCTGAGATAAATGGATTAAATGATCTAACTGATTTAAGAAAGATTGCATCTGTTAATGGTACTCAAAAAAATGGAACGGAGTTTAACACATTAAAAAACGCTGTTGCCACTGAAAAATCAATTTCAATGGTATCTGAAAAATCAACTGCAATGGTTGTTGCTCAACCGGAGAACGGTAAAAGATTAATCGGAACTGATAATGGAGACACTAAGAAATTAGAAAAACAGTTTTTGAAAGAAACGAAAGCTGAGCTAATCATCGGAAAACAATGGAAAGGTTCACAACAGAAAAAAACAGAATCTTTTGTAGTTGCTGAAAATTTAGAAAATGACAGTGAGGCTTACGACCGTTATTTCAAGGAATTGGCCTTGGCTGAAAAACGCAACAAACAACGTTTAGCTTCCCGAAATAGCAATGAGGACGACACTCAGGATGTTAGTTATTATAAGGATTTTAAAGATTTCCAAAGCAATCAATTGGGTATTGGAAGTGGCGAAACAGATTTAAAGGTGGTCGCTGTTGAAGAAAATGAAAATCCAATTGGATTAGATGACGTTAAATATCAAACTAAAAACAAATGGGAAGTTGGTTTTCAAATATCTCCTTTGTTCTACAATTTGAATACTAAAACGTCTATTCTTGACCAGCGTTTTGACAAAAACAAAACAAATAGTCAGGTGAGTATGAGTTATGGTGTGAATGCAGGATATCAAATTACAGACAAAATTGCAATTCACAGTGGAATTCACAAATTGGAGTTGGAAAACAATACGCTTGATGTGGCATTTTACAAAGAACAAAATGAAGGTCTTGCCTTTGTTGAAACTAATGCTCTTGGTGCATCATACCAATTGGTGAGTAATTTGAACAATACTTACACAACCAACAACAGCAATAAAGGTGTATTACAACAACGCATAAATTATATTGAAGTTCCTGTTTTTATCAAGTATAAAATCATGGAGAACAAAATAAACTTAAATGTGACAGCTGGTGTAAGTTCTATGTTTTTAGAAAAAAACAAGGTTGCGCTAAAAAGTAATGAAATCACAATGAATATTGGAGAAGCGAATAATCTTAAAGATTTTAGTTTCGCAGCAAATGTTGGCTTGGGAATCAATTATCCTTTGGCAAAGAATTTGAAGGCTAGTGTTGAACCACAGTTGAAATACCAGTTTTCAGCTATTGAAAATGCAAAACAGATTACTCCTCATTTCTTTGGTGTCTATAGTGGTATAAGCTATACATTCTAGAAATGATTAAAATAAGTTAGTAGTTAATTTAGTTAGTTATTTCCTTTTCAAAAAGGAATAATAAAAAAAGCACTCTTTTGGGTTAGAGTGCTTTTTTTTATTTATTGATTTTGATATGCTAACAACTGATTTTCTATTAGTTGACGCACGTCATTTTTTATTGTTTGAACAGGAGCTTCTGCGTGATCAAAATGGTAAGATTCATGTATGGTACAGACCACACGACCTGGATAACCACTAAAAAAACGGAACGGAAAGAATTCTTTTAAACCGTATATAGTCACTGGTAAAATGGAAAGTTGGTGCTCTTTGGCTAGTTTAAATGCGCCGTCTTTAAAGGCATCCAAAAGTATGGACTCATCATCTGGAACACCGCCTTCTGGAAAAATACAAACACTCAAACCGGCTTGAATTCTTCTTTTAGCCTCTTCAAAAACCAATGCTCTACTTTGGACATTTGATCTATCAACCACAATGGATGTTCTTTTAAAAAAGAATCCAAAAACGGGTACTTTAGTCAACTCTGCTTTGCCTACAAAAACAAAAGGGTTTTTATCCATCAAAATGAGCATCAACAATATGTCAACCATAGAGGTGTGATTGGCCACCAAAATAAAGCTTTTATTTTTTCTATCAGGACATTTGTCTTCCAAGGTGTATCTAAAACCGGAACCATAAAAAACTAAATATGCCCATAATCTGGCAATCTTGAAAAAGATGGGATATGTTTTTAACGAAAGGATGGTTACAATTAGAAATGGGGAAAACAATATGATAATGAAAATCACGAGAAAGTAAAACCATACTTTCCAAAGCGTCCAAAAAAGATACTTAAAAATATTCATGTTTTAGTGGATTAGAATCCTATCAAAAATAAGAATTCATTGGTAACAAACGCTACAAAACCTTACATTTGTAAAAAATATAAAATAATGGCTAAAATCTTAACCGGTGTTCAGAGTACTGGAACACCACACTTAGGGAATCTTTTAGGGGCTATATTACCTGCAGTTGAAGCAGCTAATAAACCAGAAAATGAATCATTTTTGTTTATAGCAGATTTACATTCCATCACTCAAATTAAAGATGGTTCTGTGTTGCGTGAAAACACCTATAGTGCTGCTGCAACTTGGCTTGCGTGTGGATTAGATATTAACCATGTAACATTTTACAAACAATCTGATGTTCCTCAAACAACAGAATTGTCTTGGTACTTAAACTGTTTCTTTCCTTACCAAAGATTGACATTGGCACATTCATTTAAGGATAAAGCGGACCGATTGAGCGATGTAAACGCTGGTTTATTTACTTACCCTATGTTGATGGCTGCGGATATTTTATTGTATGATGCTGAATTTGTACCGGTTGGAAAAGACCAATTGCAACATTTGGAGATTACAAGAGATGTGGCATCACGATTCAACAATCAAATGGGAGAGACTTTTGTTTTGCCTGAGGCTATCATTGATGAGACTGTTATGATTGTTCCTGGAACGAATGGTGGAAAAATGAGCAAATCTGCAAATAACTTCATCAACATCTTTTTAGGGGATAAGGAATTGAGAAAACAGATTATGGGAATTGTTACGGATGCAACTCCGTTGGAAGAACCTAAAAATCCAGATACCTGTAATGTATTCACACTTTATAAATTGATTGCTACTGAGGAACAAACTGAGGCGATGCGTCAAAACTACTTGGGTGGGAATTATGGTTATGGTCATGCAAAACAGGCTTTGTTTGAATTGATTGTTGAAAAGTTTAAAACACACAGAGAAAAATACAATTACTACATCAACAATTTGGAAGAGGTGGATCGTCTGCTTGCAATTGGAGCTGCAAAAGCTAGAAACGTAGCTGATGGCGTTTTAAAACGTGTCAGAGAAAAATTAGGATACTAAGATTTAACACCCGACTGCTGTTGGGTGTTTTTTTTTTATAACACTTCATAATAATTCCCTGGGCTCACGGTTACCATTCCCTTGATCTCTAACTGCAACAATATGCTAGCCGTTTTTTGAACCGGTATTTGGGTGTGAAAAGAGATGAGATCTAAAAAGGATTTTCCCTGAAAATGGAGGTAATCAAATATGGCTTGTTGGTCATCATCTAAATTTTCAAACAATTTTTTTTGAACACCTACTACTGCCTCTTGTGCACTCCCCCACTGCAATGCTTGCACAATATCATTTGTCTTGGTAAGTATGGATGCTGTTTTGTTGTGAATCAAGTAATTCCCTCCTTGACTGTAAACATCTGAAACTCTTCCTGGAAGTGCAAAGACAAGTCTGTTGTATCTGGCTGCTAGGACTGCCGTTTTTAAAGCGCCTCCACTCAAGGTGGATTCAATGATGACCGTTGCTTCTGACATCCCGGCGATGATTCTATTTCTCTTTAAAAAATTGTCTTTATCTGGATATGAATTGCTCCAAAACTCAGTCATGAATCCGCCGTGTTCACAAATTTTATCTATGTAACTTTCATGTGCTTTGGGGTACATTTGATTCAATCCATGCGCGAGAAGGCCTATGGTTTGTAGCCCAAATTCTGTAGCTAATAAATGAGCAGTAATGTCACAGCCGTAAGCCATACCACTGACTATTATGGGATTGAAATGAGAGATTTCTTCTATCAATTCTCTGATGTAATTCAGGGCATATTTGCTGGGATTTCTACAACCAACCACACTGAGCAACCGTTTGGATTGCAGGTTTATATTTCCTTTTTTAAAAAGTAATATGGGGGCATCAGAACAGGACAACAGCTTGTTGGGATAATCTGTATCTCTGAAGTAAGTATATGAAACATTGTTTTTCTTTATGTAATTTAATTCCCTGTCTGCGAAGCTTTTGGAGGTGTCATTTTTCAATTTATCCCATAGGGAATCGCGCACACCTTGGACTTGGATTAAATCATTTTTTGTTGCTTTGAAAATTTGTTCTGCGGTTCCAAAATGCACTAATAACCTTCTGGCAATGACTTCTCCAACTCCCTCAGTGGACAATAAATTCAGCGTGAAGAAGAGCTCTTGATCTTTCATAATCGTTAATCATTAAACAATATAATCAATTGAAGTCAGTTTTTTTAAATGTGCGGTCTTGAAATACAGACTTTAACTAGTCAAAACAGGAATTGTTAATAACATTTGTTAATAAAATTTGTGGAGCAGTATTGATTAATTAAATTTGCATTTATGAATACAGGAAAATACATATCAGATTTGTTATATCGCTACCAGTGTGTAACGGTACCAGGATTCGGTGCGTTTTTGACAGAATTGAAATCTGCTCAAATCAACGCGAACAGTCATACCTTTTTTCCTCCAAAAAAAGTTGTTTCATTTAATGGGCATTTGAAAAACAATGACGGTTTGTTAGCAAACCACATTGCACTGCAAGAGCACATTACCTATGAACAGGCTGTATTGAAATTAAAGAATCAGGTCAACCAATGGTTATATAAACTGGAAAGTAGAGAAACTATAACAATTGAACCTATTGGAGAAATTAAAACAAATTCTGAACAACAATTTGTTTTTACCCCTTATAATACCCAAAATTACTTGGCTGAGGCTTTTGGATTATCTAATCTTATAGCTCCTGCTATTAAAAGGGAAAATGTTGAAAAACCAATTTCTGAAACTGTAGCAGTGGTTGAAGCTCCTGCTCAAGCAGTTCAAGAAATTCAAAATAATACAACAACTTCTCAAGAAACTGAAATGATTAATGAAGGAGACGTTTCAGGAGTTGTTGATATTCAAACGGCAAGCAAAAAAACCTCCTTTGTTGCAAACTTATTTAAGTATGCAGCAATCCTAGCTTTGGTTAGTGGTGGTGGATTGTATGGTTATAAATATTATTATGATCAGGAGATTGCCTCACAAACTTTGATAGTTGAACAACGCGTGCAAAACAAGTTGGAAAACAAAATTCAAGAAGCTACCTTTTTTATCGACAATCCGCTTCCTGCGGTTACTTTAAAAATTAAGGAGTCTCACATCAAGCCTTACCATGTGGTAGCAGGGACTTTCAGAAATGAAAAGAATGCTTCTAAGATTTTTTCTGAATTGGTTGGATTAGGATTTAAGCCTATTAAATTAGAGAAAAACAAACACGGGTTGGTTTCAGTACTTTATGGCAGTTATGCAAGTATGAGTGAAGCTCAAAAAAACCTTAAAATAATACAAGCTAATCACAATAAAGATGCGTGGTTAATGATAAAAGAGTTAAAGTAACAACTTACAAAAATCCTCATAACATGAGGATTTTTTTTTGCCCAATTGTTATATCTTTGCTAAAAAAAACAATGGAGCCAAAAACGCCAAAAGATTCAGTATCAATATTAACCGATATGGTTTTACCTGGAGAAACAAATCCCTTAAACAATTTGTTTGGAGGAGAATTGCTAGCTCGAATTGATAGAACTGCTGGAATTGCAGCAAGAAGACACTCCAGAAGAGTTTGTGTAACTGCATCTGTAAATCACGTTTCTTTTACCAGACCAATTCCCTTAGGAGCTGTAGTAACGGTACAAGCAAAAGTGACCCGTACTTTCAAGAGTAGTTTGGAAATATATGCGGACATCTGGACGGAAGACAGAGAGACAGGAACACAACACAATGCAGCTTCTGCAATTTATACTTTTGTTGCTGTTGATGATATGGGAAATCCTGTACCGGTGCCTGAATTAATCCCAGAGACTGAATTGGAAATTGAACGTTTTCACGCAGCTTTGAGAAGAAAACAGTTGAGTTTAATTTTGGCTAACAAAATGAACCCTGAAGATGCTACTGAATTAAAAGCACTTTTCAAAATGTAAGACAAAAGAGGTTGGGGTCACTGATTTGACTTTGACTGCGTTAGGGATTGTAGCGGCATCCTTTTGAGAGGCGTAAGCCGAACAAAAGATATAGCGGAAAGCCCGACCTTTGTGCGCAGCTCAAAGGTAACGCCCTAAAAAATATAGATCAAAATATCAAAAAAGCTATGCCTGATGCGGTATGGCTTTTTTTGTTGCATTAAATTGAATTATATTGGATACAAAGCATTAAATTTGAATACTATAGACTTTAAAAAACCAAGATAAATGGAATTATTAGATGCATTAAAGTGGAGATACGCCACAAAGAAAATGAGTGGAAAAGCGGTGCCTCAAGAGTTAGTTGACCAAATTGTTGAGGCTGCATATTTGGCTCCGACGTCGTCTGGATTACAACAATTTGAAATCATCGTGATCAGTAATCAAGAACTTAAAGAGAAAATACAGCCAATTGCTTACAATCAATCTCAAATCGTAGATGCTTCTCACCTGTTGGTTTTTGCCTCATGGGATGGGTATACAGATGAGCGTATTGACCGTATGTTTGACCATATGAATACAGAACGTGGATTGCCTTTGAACGCTACTGATGAGTACAAAACGGGCTTGAAAGCGAATTTATTTTCACTGACAAAGGAGCAACAAGCTGCGCATACTGGTAAACAATCTTACATAAGTTTTGGAATCGCTTTGGCAGCAGCAGCTGAATTAAAAGTGGACGCAACTCCAATGGAAGGATTCGTGGCAGCAGACTTGGATGAATTGTTAGGATTAACTGCTAAAGGCTTAAAATCTCAAACAATCATTGCCTTAGGTTATAGAGCTGAAGAAGGAGACTGGTTGGTAAACATGAAAAAAGTAAGACAGCCTAAAGAGGTTTTCTTAACTGAAATAAAATAAATTATACC
>JAGHSS010000323.1 GCA_018065745.1 Candidatus Neoflavobacterium equi
GAATTAAGTTTTTTTTAAGTTTGATAATCAGTTCTTTGAGGAATGAAGATTACTCATTTATGATTAGAATACAACTCCTTTTTATTTTGTTGTCCCCTGTATCTCTTCTATGGTCTCAGGATTCAACAGCTGTTCAACGTTTAAGTCTTCAAGAAGCTGATGCTCTTTTTTTAAATAACAACCTAAGTCTTTTGGTAGAATCTTTACAAATTGAGGCAGAAAAAGCCGCAGTTATTCAATCCAAATTGTATCCAAATCCTACATTTAGTACGGAGTTTAATTTGCGTGATCCAGAGCATAATAAATTTTTTCACGTGGGTAGGTCTGGTCAAAAGTACATTGAATTGGAACAGCTATTAATTTTGGGTGGTAAGAGAAAAACCTCCATTGATTTAGCAAAGAAAGACGCGCAAATTGCCACAGTATTTTTTGAGAAATTACTCCTTCAACTAAAATATCAACTTCATACCAGTCTTTTTGAGAGTCAACTACATTGGGATTTAATTCAGCATTATGAACGTCAGCTTGAGATGATGGTTTTGCTAATTAAACAAATGGATACTCAAGCTCAAAAAGGTAATATAGCCATGAAAGAAGTCGTGCGGTTAAAGAGTTTGTTACTTCAACTCAATAATGAAAAATCGGGTCTTTGGCAAACATACTTGGAGAAGCAGCGGGAATTAAAAATACTACTTCACACAGATCAAACAATTGTTTTTGATTTAAATGACGAAATATTTTCAAATTTTCAAAAAATATTAGATCACAAAGACATTCAAAAAACCTTTTTAGAAAAAGCGCCTGATTTTATATTGGAACAAGTTTTTTTAGAAAAAGCAGTGCTACAAGTTCAACTTGAAAAAAAACAACGCCTTCCAGATGTAAAGTTCAAAGTCAATTATGACCAGTTAAGTGGCGCCTTTAAAAATGAGATTAACGGTGGAATTAGTTTTGATCTCCCTTTCTTAAACACCAACAGGGGGAATATTTTAAAAAGTAAAATTGAATTGGAACAAGCAAATGTCCGTGTTAATTCCACAACACATCAACTTCAAATATCCTTGCAATCATCATTAATGAAATATGAAAATGCGATTAAGGAGTATCAACAGATGCGTAACATTTATTTCTCAGATTTTGAGCAAATTTTAAAGGGGATGCATGATAATTTTCAAAATCGAAACATTTCCTTGTTAGAATATGTTGACTTTTTAGAATCTTATAATCAATCCCAAATGGAGATTCTCAGAATAAAATTACAATTGATTGAATCTAGTGAAGCGTTAAATGTATTAACTGGAAGTAACCTAATCTAATATTATATGAAAATAAATTATATACCTTATTTTTTTGTTTCTTTTCTGCTATTGTCGTGTAATGAAAAAGAAGAGCCAAAAGCACTAGCATTTTCCATGAGTAAAGAAATGATAGCTGCTAGTACTTTTGAAACCGCTAAATTGGTACCAGTGCGAAACGAATTGAAGTTTTTTGGAAAATTGCAATCTGATAATAATAAAATTGCTGAAGTTAACGCAGTTGTCAGTGGGGTAGTAAAATCCATACACGTCAGTTTGGGAGATTATGTGAAGCAAGGTCAAGTACTTGCTGTGATTCAGAGTTCAGAAGTAGCAACCTTTCAAAAAGAAAAGTTAGAAGCTAAAAGTCAATTGCAGATTGCTCAAAAAAATTATGAAGTATCCAAGCAATTAAACAGTTCTAAATTAAATGCAGATGCAGACGTAGCTATGGCTTTGAAAGATTTGCAAATTGCAGAGGCAGAGCAGAAGCGCTTAAATCAAATATTCGCTATTTACAATCTACAAAAAGACGCTACTTTCAATGTAGTTGCTCCCATTAGTGGTTTTATCATAACAAAAGACGTCACCATAAATGATCACATAAAATCAGACCGTGATATACCACTTTTTAATATTGCAGAAATCAATGAAATATGGGCAGTAGCTCAGGTCAATGAAGTGGATATTGCTCAAATCAAACCCAATGCACAAGTTGTGGTTCAAACCATAGCTTTTCCAGAGGAGTTGTTTGAAGGGCGTATTGAAAAAATTTACAATGTCATTAATCCTGAAACCAAGGCCATGGGATTCAGAGTGCGCATCCCCAATAGTGATTTTAAACTCAAACCAGAGATGAATTGCACGGTAACGGTTACCTATCAAGAATCAAATGAATTGATACAAATCCCCTCAGAAGCTTTAATTTTTGAAAAGAATAAACATTGGGTAATGGTATACCATAGCCCTACTGATATTGAGACAAGGGCTGTTGAGGTCTACAGACAATTAGGTCAAAATATATTCTTGAGTAAGGGTTTAGAACCAGGAGATCAAGTCATTTCAAAAAATGGTTTGTATATGTATAATGCCTTGAATAATTGATATGAATAAATTTATAGCACATCTCATATCTTATTCTTTAAAGAACAAGATATTGGTTTTTATTATGGTATTGGGTTTAGCATTAGCTGGAATTTGGAGTTATCTAAAAATTCCAATTGAAGCCTTTCCAGACGTTACCAATACTCAAATTGTTATTGTGACAGAGTGGAAAGGACGCAGTACTGAAGAAGTGGAGCGTTTTGTAACCAGTCCAGTAGAAATTGCCATGAATTCCGTGCAACATAAAACAGCAGTGCGCAGTGTAACTATGTTTGGACTTTCTGTGGTTAAAATTATATTTGAAGATGATGTTGAAGATTTTTATGCCAGACAGCAGGTAAATAATCAATTGTTAAATGTTGATCTTCCCAATGAGGTGCGTGCTGAGGTGCAACCTCCTTATGGGGCTACTGGAGAGGTTTTCAGATATACACTAGAATCAAAAGACAGAGATTCCAGAGCTTTGTTAACTCTTCAAAATTGGGTTATAGACAGAGAATTGAGAAAAGTCCCAGGTGTTGCAGATGTCGTCGCATTTGGAGGGCAAGAAAAAATATACGAATTAAGTGTTGATCCTCAAAAACTAAAGCAGTATGATATATCTGCATTAGAAGTATATGAAGCTGTTTCTATAAGTAATTTAAACGTTGGCGGAGACGTAATTGAGAAAAATGGTCAGGCATTTGTTGTTAGAGGGATTGGTCTTATTGATGATATACACGATTTAGAGCACACAATTTTAACTCAATATAACGGCAATCCCTTAATGGTTAAAGATGTAGCTAAGGTGCAAGAAACAAGTGCTCCCCGTGTTGGTCAAGTTGGGTTGAATGAACAGGATGACGTGGTTCAAGGTATTGTAGTGATGCGAAAAGGTGAAAATCCAACAGAAGTTTTGGCAAGAATAAAAGGGAAAATAGAGGAACTCAATGCTCATGTGCTTCCCAAAGACGTTAAAATAATCACCTTTTATGACAGAGATACCTTAATGGATTATTGTACAGCCACAGTCAAGCATAATTTGTTAGAGGGTATTGTATTAGTAACGGTTATCGTTTTTCTATTCATGGCTGACTGGCGCACCACATTCATTGTTGCAATCATTATACCCTTATCCCTCTTATTTGCTTTTTTAATGTTGCACCTCAAGGGGATGAGTGCCAATTTACTTTCACTTGGTGCTATTGATTTTGGGATTATTATTGATGGAGCAGTCGTCATGGTTGAAGGCGTGTTTGTTGCTTTAGATCACAGAGCAAAGAAATTGGGTATGGACCGTTTTAATAAAAGTTCTAAAGCGGGCATCATAAAGCAGTCTGCAATTTCCATGGGGAAACCCATTTTTTTTGCAAAACTAATTATTATTTCAGCGTTGTTGCCCATTTTTTCATTTGAGAAAGTAGAGGGTAAAATGTTTGCACCTCTTGCTTGGACTTTAGGGTTTGCACTCTTGGGGGCTTTGCTTTTTACCCTGACATTAGTCCCTGTGTTGTCAAGTATAATGTTAAATAAAAATGTAGTTGAAAAGGAAAATATAGTTACTAGGTCCATCAGATTAATTTGCAATAAAGCGTTTCAATGGACGTATAAAAATCAAAAGTTTACCCTTATTTTCGCAGCTGTTTTTCTTGGTGGTACCTTGTACTCCTCTAAGTGGATGGGTACAGAATTTTTACCTGAATTAAATGAAGGTTCACTTTGGGTTACTGCAGAATTGCCCATGAGTACCTCATTGACAGAAAGTGTGAAGATGTCCAACACTTTAAGAACTATTTTGCTCAAGTTTCCAGAAGTAGAACAAGTACTATCTCAAACAGGGAGAAGCAACGACGGTACTGATCCTAATGGATTTTATTTTGTTCAATTTCAAGTTGATTTAATACCCAAGAAATCATGGAGGTCCGGTTTTGGATTAAATGAAATAATTGCTGAGATGGATGCCAAATTATCCACATTTCAAGGAATTAATTACAATTATTCACAACCTATAATTGACAACGTTGCAGAGGCAGCTGCAGGTATTAAAGCATCAAATGCTGTTAAAATTTATGGAGCAGATTTACATCAACTGGACGCCATAGCTGTTCAAGTAATGGACCAGATTAAAGATATTCAAGGAGTAAAAGACGTTGGTGTTTTAAAAAATCTGGGACAACCAGAAATGGATGTTATCTTAGATGAATTTAAGATGGCGCAATATGGTGTTACAAAAGGCACAGCACAAAACACAATAGAAATGGCTATTGGAGGGAAGACCATTACTCAGAAATATGAAGGAGATCAACGTTTTGACGTCAAAATCAGATTTGCACAAGAGTTTAGAAAAGATGATAAAGACATAATGAATTTGCGCATTCCCACCCTATCAGGAGGGTTTGTTCCATTAAAAGAAATCGCACGTTTGGAACAAGTAACAGGGCCTGCATTCATTTATAGAGACGATGCGCAACGTTTCATTGGAGTTAAATTTTCAGTCAGAGAACGGGATTTGGGAAGTACTATAGCAGAAGCACGAAAAGCAGTTTCAACTCATGTGCAGTTACCTGACAAGTACAAAATTTCTTGGACCGGTGAGTTTGAAAACCAAGTTCGCGCTACCAAACAGTTAACGCAAGTGGTACCCTTTAGTTTATTGTTAATATTTATTTTGCTTTTTGCACTTTTTGGAAACTTTAAAGATGCAAGTTTGGTGTTGATCAATGTCCCCTTTGCCCTTTTAGGTGGAATTTTAAGTCTTCACCTCACCCAATTGAATTTTGGAATATCAGCAGGAGTAGGCTTTGTAGCCCTCTTTGGAATTTGCGTTCAGAATGGCGTGATATTAATTTCTGAAATCAAAAACCAATTGGCCATACAAAATCAACCTCTTTTAGAATCCATTTCAAAGGCAGTGCAAACCAGAACAAGGCCCGTAGTAATGACGGCACTAATGGCTGCATTAGGTTTATTGCCAGCCGCAATGAGTAGTGGTATTGGTTCTGAAAGTCAAAAACCTTTGGCTGTGGTGATTATTGGTGGTTTGATAACGGCAACATTATTTACGTTGTTGGTATTTCCTATAATTTACGCAAAGTTTATCAAGAATTAAATCAGTCAACGTACCATTAAACTAAAACTAAATTTGTAAATTTGCAATCTATTTTGATATGCAATGATAGATAAAATTAAAGAATACATAGGGGAGGCGCAAGCCTTCACAACAGACAATAAAGAAAGCCTAGAGGCATTCAGAATTAAATTTTTGGGAAGTAAGGGGATTTTAAAAGATCTTTTTGCTGAGTTCAAGAATGTGCCAAATGATCAGAAAAAGGAATTTGGTCAAGTGATCAACAACTTGAAAACAGCTGCTGAAGAAAAAGTTAAATCCATCCAAGATTTGTTGGAGAGCAAAGAAGACCAGAATGGTTTATTTGGTGATTTGACACGTCCAGGGTATTCTTTCAACGTGGGTTCAAGACATCCAATATCTTTGGTTAAAAACCAAATCATTGACATTTTTTCCAACATCGGTTTCAATGTTTCTGAAGGTCCAGAAATTGAAGATGACTGGCACAATTTCACGGCTTTAAATTTACCTGAATACCACCCAGCTAGGGACATGCAGGATACTTTTTTCATCCAAACAAATCCTGATATCTTGTTGAGAACGCAAACGTCTTCAATCCAAGCAAGATATATGGAGTCAAATCAGCCGCCAATCAGAACGATTTCTCCAGGGCGTGTTTTCAGAAATGAAGCAGTTTCCTCAAGATCGCACTGTATTTTCCACCAAGTGGAAGGTTTGTACATTGACAAGGATGTTTCTTTTGCAGATTTGAAGCAGACGCTTTTGTATTTCACTAAAGAGATGTTTGGAAAGTCAAAAATCAGATTGCGTCCTTCATATTTTCCATTTACAGAGCCAAGTGCTGAGGTGGATGTATACTGGGGGTTAAAAACTGAAACGGATTACCGCATTACCAAAGGGACTGGATGGTTAGAAATCATGGGTTGTGGTATGGTAGATCCAAACGTTTTGAAAAACTGTAATATAGATGCAGAAACTTACAATGGTTTTGCATTTGGTATGGGAATTGAGCGTATCGCGATGTTGTTATATCAAATTTCAGATATCAGAATGTTCTATGAAAATGACGTTCGTTTCTTGGAGCAATTCAAGTCAAACTTATAATAAAGAAAAAAGCTGTAACAATTAGTTACAGCTTTTTTTGTTTAAATACTTCATTTATTAAACTCAAAAAAAATTAATTTACTTTCTTAAGCAAGTAAGATCCATTGTCTGGAATACCTGAGTTTTCTATAGGTGGAAATTTGTTTCCATCGCGGTCCAACGGAATGATTGCATTCTCAACCACTTGAAATTTTCTGTGGTCTCCAGCCTGATCCAATTCAATTTTGGAACCACTTTCAATCCATGTAAATTTCCCTTTAATATCCACTGGCTTTTTGTCGCGTTCAGTAAACATACTGGATGCGGTATAGGTGCCATCAGCTTTTAAATTCAACGTTGCTTCAATTCCGTCACAGCTTACACATGGAATGGTTCCCTTGTAATTTCCAACCCAATCTACTGAGTTTTCAGAAGTGTGACCGTCAGAAATGGCATTTGTTGTGTCAATCTCCATATCATCTTGTTCAATAACCAAACTGTCTCCTGTTGTTTGATCAGTAGTAATTGTTGTTTCTTTTTTACATGATGTGGCAATAATTGCCAATAGAGCTAACGATAAAATCTGTTTTTTCATAGATGCGTACTTATAATTTGATGTTGTCATGCAATTTTTAATTAATTGTATTAATTTTGCACTATTATATAT
>JAGHSS010000053.1 GCA_018065745.1 Candidatus Neoflavobacterium equi
TATAAATTATAATGAAAATAGCACCAATTTGTGCCCTTACAATACTAGCAAGTTTACCTGCAGTGGCACAAGTAAAACCGGTTCAGGACACCCTGAAAACAACGTTAGATGAAATTGAAGTTTTTGGTGAGAAAAACAGTCAACAAAAAGGTTTGGAATCCATCACTAGAATGCCTTTGAAACCATCTGATCAAATTCAAAGTATTTCCATCATCTCAAATAAGGTAATTGAAGCACAAGGAGCTTTGACAATCACGGATGCGGTTAGAAATATTCCAGGGGTAACTTTATTTGGAAATTATGGTGGAGTTAAAGAATCTATGTCTACTAGAGGATTTAGAGGAGTTCCAGTTTTAAAAAACGGAGTGCGTATGGATTCACAATTCCAATCTGCTGCAGGTGTTTCTGACATGCAAGGAGTAGAATCAATCCAAATGATCAAAGGATCTGCTGCTATTACACAAGGGGTTATTTCTGACATTGGTAATGCGGGTGGAGTTATTAATATTGTTACTAAAACACCTAATTTCACAGAACAAGGTAAAGTTGGTATCAGAACAGGAAGCTGGGGACAATTCAGACCAACGTTTGATTACCAAACACCAATCACAGAAGAAGGTAACGTAGCAATCCGTGTGAACGGGGCTTATGAAAGAGCGGACAGCTACAGAAAGCTTATCCATTCAAACCGTGTGTATTTCAACCCTTCATTGGCTTGGAAAGCATCTGACAAAACAACTGTAGTTATTGAAGGAGATTACCTAAATGACAACAGAACGCCGCACTCATCTGCAGTTAACTTATCTGCTAGTCAAGGAGAAAATGCATTATATGTATTGCCAAACAACAAATTCTTAGGATTTGACATTGACAACAACAATTCAAAATTATCATCTATCATGGCACGTGTTGACCACCAATTGAATGAAAAATTCAAATTGAGAGGATCATTCGCAAAATCATCTTACCAGGTAGACAACATCTCTACTGCAACAGCAGCTTTGAGAAACTCAACAGAATACAACATTAGAAACAGAACGCTTTCAAGAAGTTTGAGAGACGATAAAAACTCAACATTCCAATTTGACGTGATTGGTCAAGACCTAAAAACAGGTTCTATCAAACACACAGCACAAATGGGATTTGATTACAGAGTTGCAGATGCTACTACAACAGGATTCACTGTTATGCAAGGAACAGCTGCTAATGCAGTAATTGATAAAATCAACATTTTTGAGGATTACACAAACACAATCGGTGCTGATAAAAAAGTATCTTTTGTTAAGAATGATCCAGTAAACAATTACTACTCTACGTTTGGTATTTTAGCTCAGGATGTTGTTGAATTCAACAAATACATCAAAGGTACTTTTGGATTGAGATATTCAGAAATCACAACTAAAGATCAAGAAGGAATTTCTGCATACACAAGATCTGCATGGAACCCAATGGTTGGAGTTATGGTGAGCCCAATCAAACAAGTTAATTTATTTGGTTCTTACACCAACTCAACAAACTTGAGAAATGCTGCTCAAACAATGAGAGATGGATCTGAGGTTGGTGCTTCTAAAACAGAGCAATTTGAAACAGGTATTAAATCTGACTGGATCAACAACCGTTTGAGATTTAACTTAACTTATTTCTACATCTACACTTCAAACTTAGCGAATACAGAATATATTGACGGTACAAATACTGCTACTGGATATGTATTTAAAGCAGGAGATTTGAAAAGAACAGGATTGGAAGTGGAATTGAACGGACGTGTATTGGAAAACTTAACCGTGATGTTAGGATATGCATACTTAGACGCTCGTTATGAAAACTCTCCATCATATGTAAACGGATCTGCGCCAATGAACGCTCCAGACCACACAGCTAATGCTTGGGTACAATATGACTTCAGAGATAAAATCTTCAATGGTTTATCATTAAGCTTTGGAGCATATTATGTTGGAGACAGACCTGTTAACGAATACAGCTTAACTCCAGACGGTCACGGAAACATGGGTGGTGTTGAGCCTTTCAACATGCCTTCTTACACAACGTTGAACGCACAAGTGGGTTACAAATACAAAAAAGTGGAAGCAAGAGTATACTTAAACAACCTTGGAAACAGCGTTGGATTGAACTCTTACTTTAGAGGTGGGTACATCAACCAAACAGACCCAAGAAATTTCTCAGTTGCTTTAAACTATAATTTCTAGTCTGTATTTAATTATATACGTACAAATTTACTAAGAAAAAGAGCAGTGCACTTGGGTGTTATTGCTCTTTTTTTTGGTTATAAATGCAACATTCTGAAGTTTTAGGCAACAAAAAGATACAATCTATGGGTTATATTTAAC